>JACPEY010000010.1 GCA_016183245.1 Candidatus Daviesbacteria bacterium | reverse complement strand
TTGTATATTTTCAATCGGTGGAACAGTAGCAGTTGATCCGGCAGCAATAATAAATTTCTTAGCTTTAAATCTTTGAGCATCAATATCGATCTCATCAGGAGAAACAAAAGTGGCTTTTCCTTCTATATGAGTCACATTTTCCAGCTGACTTAAGACTTTTTGATATTTTTCTTCTCTTAAGTTCCCAACAAGATCCAGCTCGTGTTGTACCACAGTGGCAAAATCGAAATTTTTAACCTCTATGTCAACTCCCGGAATGCCGTGATTTTTAGCCTGATGCATTACCTCACCAGCCCAAAGTAAAGTTTTTGAGGGCACGCAACCAACATTGACACAGGTTCCACCCAAAGGAAGTCCCTGATTAACCATCAAAGTTTTTGCTCCAAGCTCATTGGCTTTAATAGCAGAAGCAAAAGCTCCGGCCCCTCCACCAATAATGATTAAGTCAAATTCATTCATTTAGACTCCACACCCACCACTACCTCCTGTTTGTGGGATAAGGTTTGGTATCTTGGCAATCTCTGTCTGTACATTTTTACCCCAGCCGCTACCCGTTGAGTAATCAGCACCCAAGGCTACTTTCGGATCAACCTTGTCCCAATCTGTGTTTTTAGTAACCTTAAAATAAAGGGCGGTTTGAATATAATTTTGTGGGAACCAAAAGGAATTGAAAGCGAGAGCCTCTTTGTATAGCTCATCTTCAGTAAGTCCCTGCGAAGCTCCAAGTTGCAAGAGCCCTAATAACGCAGAGCCATGATTGCAGTCCTGAAAGAAAGTAGAGTTATTGCAACAGGGACGATAGGTGTTTTTAGCAATTTGAGTGACTAAAGCTTCTTGCCCTGGTGTCAGCTCAACTATTCTGAATTTATTGAAATACGCTCCGCCATTTTCTTCCTTTCCTATATTCCAGCCCCCGGTTGAAGCAAAGTTAAAAAGAGATTTTCCATTAACAGGACTATCTTTATTCGTTGACATATAGTTGGAAAGTCCTAATGCCCAAAGAAGATTAACGTAAATGTTAGCGTTTTCTCTGGTGAGAAGAATAGGCCTATATGAAGATTGACTTAATACATCTTTTAGCTCGGCGGGTAATCCTCC
The DNA here is from genome assembly GCA_016183245.1 of Candidatus Daviesbacteria bacterium. GTDB lineage: Bacteria > Patescibacteriota > Microgenomatia > Daviesbacterales > UBA10151 > UBA10151. The sequence goes on along the minus strand of JACPEY010000010.1, from coordinate 3,833 downwards.
GCGCTGCTGATAAATTGCTTCGAATTTACTCTGGTCAATAACACCATTTTGTACCAACTTCACTATGCTATCTCTTAAGAAAATTTTGCTTGGAAACCCTCTCTCCGGCAAGACCTTGGCTAAAACTTCATTGTAAATTGGGTTATTGGCAATCTGGTTGTTGACAGTACCCTCACTTAAGGCTTTGGCAATGATCGGCTCTGTCTTGAGCATATTCCAGCTGATGAGAACAAGCACCACGGTCAAAGCGATGAGTCCAAAAAGCCAGGGATGATCCTTTTTTTTGAAAGAAGGGTCGGAAGGAACGGGACAAATTCCTTTTTTACAATCTGCATCAAGCTTTTTTAAGTCTCTCCTCATCAGCCAGAGGGGCAATGCCAAGAGTCCAAAAGAAAGCGCTTTCAGTTCAAGTCCCTGCAGGGGAAAAACTGCCAGACCGCCAGCAATGCCAATGGCAGATAGAATCGTTGAGCCGCACACAGGACACGCCGATGCCGCAATACCGACTAATGATCCGAGCCCAGTTCCACTCTGTGTTTTAAACCTCGGAGGCCCAAACTTTCTTAAGCGATAGACAAGAAGAGAAATGTTTACGCCAAACAGAACAATGGCTCCGAGCGTCAAGATAACATACGGCCAGAAGTAAAGCGGCGTATCGTAAGTGTTCGTAATGATATTTGTAATTGCAGAATCAAAAAGAAGTACCCGGTAGAGCACAAGGAAAAATGCCAGAGACGATGCAATGCCTATTAAGCTATAGAAAAGTTTAGTTTTAGCCATGATGATGTTCGCTGTCTCCGCCACAGCCGTCAGATAAGTTCCAGACCTCTGTTACTTGCTCTCCTGTAAAATGGTTATTTTTAATCAAATATTTTCCCAACCCTCCGTAAACATTCCATCTCCAGCACTTACAGCAACAAGGACCTTTTTCACTTGAGTTTTGCATGGCGTAATCATAAGCTTTCTGTTCTTCTGCAGTTAACTGAATATTGTCATAATCTGTCATTAACTTTTTAGCCAGCTTTGCCTCAATGTCATAAGGATCAGGAGGGATTTCAGAGATATTTTGATACTTTTTCAGTCCTTCAACTTGCTCGTTGTAACGGTGCATACTCATTGGGCTGCAGCAAGAACCTTGTAAACGGACGTTATCAGGCATTGAAGCGATAGAGTCACGAAATGCTCCCGAACAGGAAGAATTACCATTCTTAGAAAGATAGTCAAATTTTGCCGCCAACACTTCATTAACCAAGCCTTTTGTTTCCTGTTGAGACTCCCTAGGAGAAAAATTAAATAGCGGCTTAGATGAGGAAAAATAGAAATAACCTCCTAGCAAAATAATAAGTCCAATAACTAATAAAAGTCTCTTATTCATAAATAAAATCTTTCAAAGTTTTAGTAAAATCATTACGTATGAGTGCGTAGTACACTGTTTGAGATTCTTTTCTTCTTTTTACCAACTGTAGCTCAAGGAGTTTCTTTACACTATGAGAAACGACGGATATAGAGGTATCCAGAATTTCCGCCATTTCACCAACAGAAACTTCAGGATAATGACAAAGAAGATAACAAATCTTAAGTCTGGTGGTATCGCCAACCACTCCAAATTGTTTAGCACACTCTAAAAGATCTTTTTTGCTGTTTAATTCTTTTTTAATCTGCAGATATTTTATCATGTATTTGAATAACTATTCAAATAGTAACATCCTGGGTAATTGTTTGTCAAATTATTTAAAAAGTTGCGTTTGGGGATGAAATGACACCCAGGCAAACCACATTGACCTGTCGGGAATGATTTGTTCTCCGTCTTCTTTGGTTATTCTCACCTGACCCTCTTTATTTCTGTCAATTATTAGATTGACTCCTGCCACCACATCATCCAGTGTCCCCAGCTCGGCCAATTTTTTATCGGCATAAGCCTTGGCCTGATTATTGATCACCACTCCCCAGACTATTTCTTTGCGATGCAGCCTATCGTCTGTTTGGCCCTCGGCCGAGAATAAAAGCTGGTTATCTTTTTCATAGTTGCCGTAAGGGTAAAAATCATAATCTCGTTTATAACCTGTTTCTTGCGACAGAACCTCCGTATCGGGGTGAAGTTTTTTCCAGTCTTTCCAAAGTAGGGTATCAACCGGAAATGGGGTTAATTTTTGGCCGAGCAACTGTCCCGCAATGGCCTCGCCACCCAGCTGCTGCCATAGAGTCTCGGTTTTCCGATCATACATCACCAAATTACTATTCACCAGTTTACCCGAGACCCCAAAGGTGGTATCAGCCGGCCTCTCAAACCCAATGGCCGTACCGCACAGGGGACAAAAAGTCACTATGATAAATTCCCCTTCCACCTCATCGTTGACAATTTCGTGCCAGTTTAAAATTTTTTGCGGATAAGCTCGGGCTACGTTTTTGTGAAAAATGGCAAAAACCACATCCTCATCTTTAATCTGTCCTGATTTTTCCGCATCTTCTGCCAAAATAAACTTGGGGTTATCAATAGCCGGAATGCAGTCTTTGGCAGGACAACCCTGTTGCAACTCCACTTTTAAATCCTGCCCGGTCTGCCTGATCAACAACAAAGCGATTACTGCCGCTATCACTAAACCAATAATCAACCATTTCATAGTAAAAGCTCCTTAATAATCTGGCGCATCTCTTCGGCTGTTTTGGGGCCTGCTTTAACCCTGACAATCTTGCCTTCTTTGTTAATAAAAAGAGCATAGGGCATAAAGTTGCGCCCGCCGGTTAAGGTTTTATAAACCTGCCCTGTTGAATCTTTCAGTAAAGTATATGTTACTCCTCTTTCTTTAGCAAATTCTGTTCCCTGGCTAATATTTTCTGTTTCAGATCTGTGAATACCCAAAACAATTAATCTTTCTCCAAATTCTTGGTGAATTTTTTCAATCTCGGTCATTTCCTCAACACAAAATGGACACCACGCAGCCCAAAAATCAATGAAGATGGGTTTACCAGAGGAACTTGCCACTTTGACTCTATTCCCTTGAAAATCTTCCAGTTCAAATTCAGGTATTTTTTGTCCCATTTCAGAGGAAGTGATAGATTCTCCAGAAGAAAATGGGGTCTCCTCTCTTTTAAAAGGGTTAGCTAAAAACAAAATCGTCCCTAAAATAACGATTACAACTGTGATAAGAATAATGCTTTTTTTCATAATCTAAATGGACTTAAAAAATATAGCCTGGAAACTAACAGGGCAAAATTATTGGTAAAAACCAATATCCCCAAAATAATTAATATTACTCCCCCAATTAAGCTTAGGGTGTTAATCAATTTGGGATGGCTTGATAAAAATTGGCTTGAGCGGGCAGTAAAAAGGCCTACTATTAAAAATGGCAGCATTAAACCGACAGAATAGGCAAAAAGTAAAGTTACTCCGGAAGCTATTGAGGCACCGGTTCCGGCCAAGACCAAAATGGCTGCCAAAACCGGCCCCACACAGGGAGTCCAGCCAATGGCAAAAGCCGATCCCACTAACACTGATGATAAATACCCCACCGAATTTTTAACAGGCAAGCCGCTATGTAACCCGGCAAAAGGTGAAGGAACTAATTTTAGGGAAGCCAGTCCCAGATAAATAATCACCAGGCCGCCCACCCTGCCCAGCCAAACCTGAAAATCTCTTACCAGATAGGAAAACAATCCAATTGACGCTCCCAGAAAAACAAAAACAGCAGTAAAACCAAGAATAAAAAACAGAGTATTTAGAAAAATAGTTTTTTGTTTACCGCTTTTCAAGTCAGATAAACCGACCCCGGCCATGTGGGATAAAAAGGCCGGTACCAGAACTGTCACACAAGGGGCAAAAAAGGAAGTCAGTC
>JACPEY010000004.1:1070-2490 GCA_016183245.1 Candidatus Daviesbacteria bacterium | reverse complement strand
GGTGATAGAATAAAGTACTAAATGAATAATTGGTATGGTTGGATAATTGAACAATCTTTAGACGATCAATCGTTTTTCGATATGGTTTCTACACTAAAAATGAAATCGGAGGAAGAGGACTGGAAAGAACATATTGTAGAAGTACCGGATGAAAAATTAAATGAGGTGGCTGAATTCTTAAAACAACATCTATTGGAAAAATGGTACGCTCATTTAGTAAAAGGGGATCAAATGATAGTGCTTTATAAAAATAAGGAATTCAGAGTAGAAGAAGGAGACGACTATACTCCAATGAGAGAATATGGCTTATCTCATGGTGTACCAGAGAAACAACTACCAAACCAAGGGCTTTTCGATCAAGCAAGAGAGGAAGGTCTATAAAACGAGTCCTAGCCTGAGGCTAACCTATGAAAATTGGAATTTTGGGAGGGAGTTTTGATCCTCCTCATATTGGACACTACCTGGCTGTTAAACAAATCCTAGAGATTCGAAAAGATATCGAAAAGATTCTTCTTGTTCCGGCATTTCAACATCAATGGAAACCTATTCAGGCAAGTGTTGAGGACAGACTTTCGATGCTTAGCTCTCTGGTAGACGAAAAGATTGAGATCTCCGATATCGAATTGCAAAGAAAAGGAGTAAGTTATACCGTAGATACGGTTCGGCAGATAAAAAACAAAACAAAAGCCGACATTTTTTGGATTGTCGGCTCAGATATCTTATCGGAGTTTCACCGCTGGGAAAAAACCGAAGAGCTTTTAAGTCTTACCGCCTTTCTTGTTTTTCCAAGAGACCCCTTTCATTTACCAAAAGCGTTGCCCAAAGGGTTTGAGGTTGTCCGAGAAAAAAATTTGATAACAACAAACATATCTTCCACTCTTATTCGCAAACGAGTCAAGGAAGAACGTTCCATTCATTATCTTGTGCCAGAGAAAGTAGAACTATACATTAAAAAATGTAAACTTTATACTTAGGAAAATACCACTATAATGATATATATCATTATAGTGTCTAGTTTATGAACTCGTTGAAAATTAATCCTAAAGAAGAAAAAAGAAAAATTATACAGTTCATCAAATATACGCTTGAAAATGAAAGTTTTCAAAACGTCGTTATTGGAGCATCGGGAGGGATTGACTCAACAACAAGCCTCTATCTGTTAAAAGAAGCAACCTCAACGAAAAACATCTTTATCGCCCATCTGTTTTATTTTGAACCCGATTCAAGTCTCCCAACAATTCTGAAAGAATCCGCAATCCTTCCGGAAAATTTTTATAATCTTTCGATTAAATCCATTGTTGATAAGCTTGCAAAAACTTTAGGGGTTCAACCCCTAAAAGATAGTATTAGGCTGGGAAATATTATGGCACGGGTAAGAATGATTCTTTTGTATGATTTGGCTAAAAAACATCAAGCGCTG
>JACPEY010000004.1:0-1041 GCA_016183245.1 Candidatus Daviesbacteria bacterium | reverse complement strand
AACTGTTATTGATAAAAAACCAACGGCCGGATTATGGGCAGAACAAACCGATGAGGGAGAATTTGGGTTTTCCTACAAAGAGGCAGATCCTGTTTTGTATTTGTATTTTGATAAAAAAATATCGCTTGAAGAAATAAAAAATAGGGATCTCCCAAATGCAGAAAAAATAATTAATTTTGCCCTCAAAAACCAATACAAACACCACGCCCCCTACATTTTAAGATAACTTTCAAGGCTCCACCCCGGGAGTGTAAAGCTAATTACAAAAGAGGAATCCGATGGTCTATGTCTTGCGCGCGAATAATTCGTGATGCATCTTCTCCGGGAAGACGTGCGATAAGCGGCGTATGATGAGAAGAATCAGGATAATTTCCTGCGTTACCCATAACAATTAATGTATATGAAAGAGTTCCACCTTCAGTATCAACAAAATGCGGTACTCCTGGTGGAACAATAATATCTTCATCTGACATAGGAATTCTCCTTCTTCCTATAATAAGATCACCATCTAATCGTAAGGTGTTGAGGTGTGATACTCCCTTCCCAAGACGAATATATGATTCTGGCATATTTGGTTGCGTATGAACATGAAGCGATGTTCTTCCTCCTTCGTCCTGTATTGCTAATAAAACTCGGTGGTAGCCTGATTCAGTAAGCACATTAAAATTCCCGATATAAACAGCCGTGGATCCATTCCCATGGTGATGAGGTAGACACAGAAATTTACCATCAGGCGGAAGAAGTCCTAGGTCATTTAATTTGTTATACGCAAGCTTCTCAAGATTGGGTATTAAGGCAGTTGCTTTTTTAAAAATATCTTCATCTTCAGGAGTTCCAACTAGCGAAACTCCAAGCTGATCGAGAGGATGTAAGGCTCCTGACTCTATATCGCTCATGGAAGTTTTATTTTAACACTCTTACTAAATCTTATGCAACCCGTCCCGTAAATGTGGATTTGGCAAGCATTTGTTCTTGGATATTTTTGGGAACTTCTTCGTAATGGGAGGGTTCCATGTAATAGGATGCGCGGCCTTGCGACAT
>JACPEY010000056.1 GCA_016183245.1 Candidatus Daviesbacteria bacterium | reverse complement strand
GATAGTGGCATTGGGGTTATCCATACCTACTTCTACAACTGAGGTAGAAACCAAAATATCGGTCTTGCCCAGGCGGAAATTTTGAGTTACACCCCCCTTTTCTGTTCCCTTCATTCTGCCGTGTAAAAGATCCAATTTAAGGTCAGGAAAAACCTTCTTTAATTTTTCAAACTCTACTTTGGCAGCTTTAACGCTAGTTAAGGTTTCAGAGGTTTCAATTAAAGGAGTGATAATATAAACCTGATCGCCTTCGCTGACTTTTTTGGCCATAAATTTGTAAGAGTCCTGCCTCTTTTTTTCCGGTACGACGTATGTTTTGACAATCTGGCGGCCTTTGGGCATCTCATCAATTACAGACATAACAGTTCGCGGAATAGGGGTGGCTGTCATGGTTAAAAAATGAGGGACTTTGGCTTTGGAGCGAAGCAGGGTTCTTTGTTCCACCCCAAAACGCTGCTGCTCGTCCACTATGATCATTCCGACATCTTCTGTATTTAATTTGGGTGAAAGGAGGGCATGGGTGCCGATTATTACATCAGGAGTTCCTTCCTTGTCATTGCGAGGGTCGGTGCTTCGACCTGTGGCAATCTTGATTTGGGCTTTAATTTGACTAGATTGCTTCGTCGTCCTTCGACTTCGTTCAGGACTACTCGCAATGACAGGAGATGTAAATTTTTTTGAACCTGTATATATTCCTACTGTTACTCCAAATGGTGATAGCAGCCGGGAAAGTGTTTCTAAATGCTGGAAGGCTAAAATTTCGGTGGGAGCCATAAAAAGAGTACGCAAATTATTTTTATACACCAGGTATGTCGCAATTGCTGCAACAACTGTTTTGCCGGATCCCACTTCTCCCTGAACTAACCTATTCATGGGTTGATCTTTTTTTAAATCATCTAAGATATCTTGCAAAACTTTTTCCTGAGCAGAGGTTAATTTAAAGGGAAGTTTGCCGGAAAAACTTTTGATGTCTTTGTGGTTAATTTTTAAAGGTTTAATTAAGGGTTTTTTCTTCCACTCCAGCCTGGCTTTTTGAGTTGCTAAAGATACGTAAAACAATTCATCAAAGCCCAATCTTTCGCGGGCTTTTTCTGCCTGTTGCCAGTCTTTTGGGAAATGCACCTGTCCGATAGCTTCGGTCAAAGGCAGCATATGATCACGAACACAGTCCGGTAAGGGATCTTTAATTTCAGATAAAACTTGCGGTAAAAGTTTGTCTAACTTAGTTCTTAGCCATTTAGAAGAAAGTCCATCTGTTTCAGGATAAACAGATACAAGTCTTCCAGTGTGAAGGCTATTATTTGTCATTCTGGGGACTCCGACATTTTGTCGGAGGACTCCAGAATCTGATTCTGGACGCGCTCCTTCGTCGCTTGCCAGAATGACAGATTCAAGTTTTTCCCATCTGGGAGCAATGATTGAAAGTTTATTTTTGTATTTTGAAACTTTTCCTGAAATCTGTAACCTGTCCCCTGTTTGTATCTGTTTAGTAAGCCAGGAAGAGTTAAACCAGGTTAACTCTATCGGCGAGGTACCGTCATTAAATACAGCTTTGGTAATAATTTTTCTGGACCTGGTATATATATTTGAAATTGACCAGATTTCTCCCTGTAAAGTAGCAGTCTCCCCTATCCGGGCCTCAAGTGCAGAAGTTTTGTTAGAGAAATCATCATACCTGAAAGGAAAGTGATAAATTAAATCCTCCAAAGTATTTAAATTAAGCCTTTTAAGGCGGTACAAAAGAGAAGGCCCAATGCCGGTGATTTGTGCAAGCGTCATCTGCAAATTCATGAAAAGATTATACTTCCTGAAAACAAAGAATTACAGTTTGAGATTAACAAATTGAGATTAACAAAATACAAAATACCAGACGGCCGTACTAAAATTTGTCAGAGGTGGAAAGCTAAACTGGTGACATTAATGCTACGGCCGTGGGTTTAATGTCAACAAAGTTTATAGAGTTGTCATAAATGCCCGCGTGATTGGTGATTATATTGATGTGAGAAGTGGTAAAAGAGAAAAAAGGATGATGGAGATGCCGGCAATTAAGGACAAAATGATCCAGAACAGTTTAAATTTCTTTGAATACATCATAAGTAAAAGTTAAAACTCAAAAGTTAAAAGTCAAAAGTACTGCTTGTATTTTGAACTTATAATACATTCTAACTCTTGCAAATATAAAATGGAAGGGATATATTCCGACTATGGAAAGAAAAGAGATTAGTCCAAATCAAGGGTCTGATAGAAGCTTGGCATCATCTGTTATCGGCCGAGGTTCAGAAAGATTTCCCTGGAAAAAAATTGCTATAGGGATGGGTGGTATGGTGGCGGGTATAGGAATTGGTTTGTTGGTTGGATTGGAGGCGGGTCATTTGCTGGATGTCACTATTAAAAGTACGCCTTTTTTATTTCAGACTCTAGGAGCGGTTGGTGGAATGATGACAGGTGGAGTTGCAGGAGCTGTTTGTGGAGATTATGTTGCTGAAAGGTTAGGTTTTAAGTAGGGTTTACTCGCGAGCAGTTAATCTTTCAATTTCCTCTAAAGCAGCTTTGCGTGATGGGTTTTCAAAATATTTTCTTGCAGGTTCAAGTTTTGCGATAAGCCACTCTGCTACAGCTATCTTTAAATCCTGCGGATGTAGTTTCTTTTCTTTGTAGTCTTTCTCGAGATCTTCATAATTTTGATAAGTTATATCCCCTCCCCACTTTTCCGGTCTGCAGATGGTTAATGTGGTTGGATTATAAAAAATTAGATGTTTAACCCAGTCTAAAATTGGATTAAATTCTACTTCTCCTTCGGGACAAAAAGCATTATTTACTTTTCTTTTAATTTCTTCCGGATTATCGTGTATAAAAACAGCGCTTTCCGGTTTGGACTTACTCATTTTTGCAGCTTCCATATCCATTACCCTTTTACCGTTTTCATCTGTTGTAAGAATAGGTTCTGTTAAACCCTGCAGCAGGTGATGATGAATGGCAATGGGTTTTTGTTCTCCTAATTGCGCTGCTGCTTCTCTTGCAACTACATGGACATTTCTCTGATCAGTCCCTGCGTGGGCAATGTTTACTTTTAGAGCAAAAATATCAGCTGCCTGCATTGCCGGGTAAATTAACATGGCAGTATCAGAGATTTCAGTTTCTTTGCGCCCCATGATAGTAGTGGAACGAATCATGCGTGATACGGTAGTGGCTTTGGCAACCTGAATCATTTTTGCCCAGTAATCGCTTCCCATTTTTTCGTAAAATTCACTTCCCAAAACAAAATTTATCTTCTCGGGGTCTGCTCCGGCACAAATTGCTGCAGCTTTTAGAGCTTCTTTAAAATACGACCCGGCTGTTTTTTTGGCTGTCTCCAAAGTACCGTCCAGTTTTTTATTCAGCCATGTATGCCAGTCTGCCAGAAGGATTTGTACCTGCACACCTGCATCTTGTAAATCTTTGATTTTATGCATCAAAAAAACCCAGCCTGTGTGACCCTTACCGGATATTTCCATGCCTATGTAGTGGCGGAGGGGTGTACCGCTTTCAATTAAACTTTTTAACTCTTCCGGGGTTAAGACTTCTTCCAGGTTTTTGGTTATTAAAATAAATTTTTCTTCGTTTGTCATTTTGGGTATATGGTAGTATAAATACTACATCAAATGCACCGAACAGTAAATAAACTATCAGCTGCACTAGTTGCAGCGTATGACAAAGCCTCTGCCCCAAATCATGACAAAACCATTTCCGTAAATCCTTTAGTTGCTGAAATAGCTACCTGGTATGAAAAATTCCGGACAGCCATGGATTACCGGGAGGATGAAGTAATTTTGCGTTCGACTATTGAAAGGATCTTAAAAAGGAGATTGCTTTTGAGTCGTAAAGGATCAGTAATTGCTACTCCTTTGATCAGGGAACTGGTTTGGGCCCGTTATTTCCCGGATTCAACAATTTGTGAATCCCAGGTTACAAAAGTTTCAGATCTAATTGATTTGTATCTGGATCTTGAGGAGTTAATAAATAAAAAACACCGGATTAACAGAGGGATAGTAAATGAATGGATTTTGCATCTTTTATCTTCTGAGATAGAACATATTCTAAAACCTAATGACCCGAAAGATATTATGAGTAATTTTATCTTCGGGATTTTTAAAGACAGAGTGATAATCTCAGATGACACTGAGCAAACAAGAGATTTGCAAACTTTTATTGCAGTGAGGCGAGCTTATGCCAATGATGACCTGGCATTTTTGCGCTATCATCTTTTTAAACAATACTTTGGAAACATAACTGAACATAATGAAGAAAAAGTGGCAGAACGCTTTCCGGAAGCTTTAAAAGAGATAGAGGGCCAGTTTCAATACCCGGCCAGAGACAGGGTTTATACCTACATTAAAAACCAGACCATTCCCTTCTTGATTTTAGATGATGTTTTAAGAAAGTACCGCGGCAGAGCTTTTTCCGTAGTGTCTGATGAAGATACTTTAAGTGCTGAGGCGCTTTCTGCCTGTAATGCCCGCTACAGCGCTATTGCCGGAAAAGTCAAAAGAGCAATTGTAAGAAGCGTGATTTTTATCTTTTTTACAAAGGCGGTTTTTGCCATTTTTGTGGAAGGAACTTTTGAAAGGCTAATTTATGGCCGCATTCTCTGGCCATCTATTGCTTTAAATACCCTGACTCCTCCGCTTTTGATGATTGTAGTAGGATCAGTGATTAAAAGACCCGGCAGGGATAATTCAATGAAAATCTTAAGAAAAATAAATACTATTTTGTATGATGACCCTCCGGTACTTGATCCCCCGCTAGTTATAAAAAAGAGACCCGGCAGGATCGGGCCAATGCTTTGGAGTGTTTTTATCATGCTTTGGTTTGCAACTTTTGTACTTAGTTTCGGGGCAATAATTTTTATCCTGACCAAACTGCACTTTAACCCTCTTTCACAGGCAATATTTGTCTTTTTCCTGGCAATTGTTTCATTTATAGCTTACCGGATTAACAGGACAGCCCATATGTATATCATCAAAGAAAGAAAAGAAAATTTAAAATCTTTATTTTCTGATTTTTTCTTTATGCCTTTTATTCAGGTTGGAAGAAGGCTGACTTTAGCAATTTCTCAGATAAATATTATTTTGTTTATTTTTGATTTTATTATTGAAACCCCATTTAAGGGCATCTTTGCCTTTTTTGAACAATGGTTCCTCTTCCTCCGGACCCAAAGGGAAAAATTGGATTAGTTGACTATTTAGTGATCATATCCTATAATGTTTGAATGTTAGAAAGATGCTGGTATGAAGAACGAGTTGAACAGACAGGTATTCCTTTTATTTCCATTAAAAACTGTACAGATTTAAGTACGCTTGTATTTAATCCTAAATCCTATGAAGGAGACATAGCTCAGTTTATCTTTCCAGGGTGTGACCAGGTTACAAAAAAGATACTGGAGAAGATATGCTCTAACTGTAATTTATGCCAGCCGGAAATAGAACGGGAAAAAAATGCTGGTTTCAGGATTTATAGGCACTATTACAATAGATATGAAAATGAAGGAATCCCTTTAGCAGAATTTTATCATCTTATGCCTGATGGCGGAAAGAGAAGAGGTGTAAAAGTAGCTTTCGTTGATGATATGGATCCAACAAGATGGGCAGAGATCTTAGTGCTAGATGGATTTGAGATGTTATGTGTAAGTGTCAATGCTAATGTTCGGGCCAGAGAAATTGATTTTCGGAAGCTTTGTCAAAAAATAATTGAATGGGAACCTGATTGGCTTGTTTCTGATAAAGGGTTGGGTTTTGTGGATGGAGTAGAGCTGATAAAACAGTGCAAAGAAGCAGGAATACGTACTGTGATGCTTACAGGGGAAATTCAAACTGCTGAAACAAGAAAAGTGGCTGATTTCTTCTTAACAAAGCCCACAACTTATCGAAGTCTTCTGCAAGCGATTGAGACACCATAATTGAGAAATCTTTATCCGCTATTTTAAACAATTGACGAACACCAGATTTTTGTCAGCAAGATAAGCATTGACGGATTTTATTGGCTTCTTGTAAAATAGTTCAAATTCAAGGAAAATGTTTATGGATCTCCGATTAGATTGGGGATGACAAGGAATAGATTCTGGATGCGCTCGAGGACTCGTTTACCAGAATGACAAGGAAAAGATATGGAACATGCGATAGTTTTGCAGCCCGAGATTTTGGGCTATTTCAAAAATTTGCCGATCACAAATACCTTACTGGTAAGCTGGATAACTATGGTTATTCTTATTGTGCTTTCTTTTTTGGCTACCAGGAAAGTGCAAATGATTCCTTCCGGACTGCAAAATTTGTTTGAAGTTTTTGTGGATTTTGGATATACCACAGTGGAAGGTTTGGCCGGAGTAAAAAAGGCCAAAGTTTTTTTTCCGATTGTATTTACATTTTTTTTGTATATCCTTTTTTCCAACTGGCTCGGGCTTTTACCGGGATTTGCTACTATTACATTTGAGAAACAACCGCTTCTCCGTTCTGTAAATTCTGATCTTAATATGACTTTAGGTTTGGCTTTAGTGTCTGCTTTTTTGACACATGCTTTTGCAATTCGTTACCTGGGTGTTGTTGATTATTTAAGAAAATGGTTTACTTTAAATCCGGTATTTTTATTTGTGGGGATGATGGAGCTTGTAGGAGAGGTAACAAAAATAGTCTCGCTATCTTTCCGGCTTTTTGGTAATATATTTGCAGGAGAAGTGGTACTGGCAACGGTTTCAGGAATCTTTGCCTTTGTAGCACCGCTCCCTTTTTATTTTCTGGAAATTATTGTAGGATTTGTACAGGCTGCTGTTTTTATGATGCTGACACTTGTGTTTATGGTGTTGCTGTCAGAAAAACACGCAGAGCAACATTAACGTTCCTTGGACGAGAAAGGAGAAAAAATGGAAAATTTACCATCTGCTATAGCTATTGCAGTAGGATCGATAGCTCCGGCCATTGGCATTGGACTTATTGGTATGAAAGCAATGGAAGCAATCGGAAGAAATCCAGATGCTCAAAGTAAGATCCTGCCGGCAATGCTTTTGGGTATGGCTTTTGCTGAGGCTATTGCAATTTATGCTTTGGTGATAGCATTTACTAAATAAGGTTACAGGGTACAGTGTACAGGGGACAGTAAAAAACTGTAACCTAAAACCTGTCACCTGTAACCTAGTTACCTATGGAAATTTTGGAACAGTTCGGCATTAATCCAATACTCTTGGCTGCGCAGGTGGTCAATTTTTTTATACTTCTTTTTATTTTAAAGAAGTTTTTGTATAAACCAATTTTAAAGGTTTTGGAAGAGCGAAAAAGAAAGATTGATGAAAGTTTAAAAAATGCAGAAAGCATTGAAAAAAGGCTTTTAGAAACTGAGGAGGAAAAAGAGAAGATATTGACAAAAGCCTCTCTGGATGCCCAGAAATTCATGGATGAGACCAAAAAGGAGCTTGAAGCATTTAAGGAGGAGATGAAGCAGAATGCCCAAAAAGAAGCAGAGCAGATAATCAAAAAGGGACAGGAGATAGCAAAGGCAGAGACAGAAAAGATGGAGCAGCAGGTTATGGGAAGGATTGCAGAGGTTGTAGCTGTTGCTATGGAAAAAGTTGCAGGCAAGGTTTTGGATAAAAAAGATCAAAAAGAAGCGATAGAAAGGAGTATTAGAAATATTTCATAGTTATGAAAAGGAATAAAACACTAGAAAAAATTGCAAGAGAGCTTGCTGAGGGCAGTTTTGCAGATAATAAACTTATTGAAAGAGAGGTTATAAGATCAATTAAAGTGTTAAAAAATTTACCAGCATCTCAGGCAATTTTTGCCATGTCAGAATATTTAAAAGGGATTAAAAGAAAAGAAAGAAACCATACTTTATATATTGAAGCAGCAATACCCCTTTCTCCTGATCAGATTAAGAAAGCAAAAGAAATTGTAGAAAGAAAGTTTAGTATTACCAAGGTTTTGGTAAATATTAATCCGGAAATTTTGGGAGGATTTAAGATAAAAATCGGAGATGAGGTTTGGGATGAATCGTTGGCTGTAAAGATTAAGCAGGTAAAGGAGGCAATACAGAGATAAGTTAAAAGTCAAAAGTTAAAATTCAAAAGTATGGAAGCTTTCTTCGAAAACTTTTAAATTTTAAATTGTAATTTTGATTTTTGAATTTTGCATTTTGAATTATGGCAAACAATGTAATTGATCAGATAGAAGCACAAATTAAGGGACTTAAGTTAAAAGCCCAGAAACAGAATGTAGGTGTTGTTACCGAGATTGGTGATGGTGTTGCAAGAATCGAAGGACTTTCAGATGTGCAGTATTCGGAGCTTTTGGATTTTGGAAACGGAGTTGCAGGACTGGCTTTAAACCTGGAACAATACAACGTCGGAGCAGTAATTTTCGGGGATTTCGTACGTGTTAAAGAAGGCCAGGAAGTCAAAACTACAGGGAAAATTTTGCAGGTTCCGGTAGGAGAAGCTTTGGTGGGACGGGTGGTTGATGCTTTGGGTAATCCTATTGACGGCAAAGGTCCTGCAAAAATAAAAGACCACTATCCTGTTGAAAAAATTGCCCCTGGAGTTATCACCAGACAAAGTGTGAACACTCCCCTTCAGACCGGTATCAAAGCAATCGATGCAATGATTCCGATTGGCCGGGGACAAAGGGAGCTGATTATCGGCGACAGAAACACCGGTAAAACCACCATTGCTGTGGACACAATTATTAACCAGAGAGACGTTATTTGTATTTATGTGGCAATTGGACAAAAAACTTCCAAGGTTGCCCAACTTGTGGCAAAACTGGAAGAAGCCGGGGCTATGAAGCATACAATTGTTGTTTCTGCCTCAGCTTCTGATTCAGCCACCATGCAGTATCTGGCGCCATATGCCGGCTGTGCCATGGGGGAATATTTTATGGACCAGGGCAAGGATGCTTTGATAATTTATGATGATTTATCCAAACATGCCTGGGCCTACAGGCAGGTTTCTTTGCTGCTGCGAAGGCCTTCCGGACGTGAAGCTTATCCGGGAGATGTTTTCTATCTTCATTCAAGATTATTGGAAAGAGCTGCCAGGTTGAATAAAGATTACAGTAACGGGTCGTTAACAGCACTACCCATTATTGAAACTCAGGCAGGAGATGTTTCGGCATATATACCTACAAATGTTATTTCCATAACTGACGGACAGATTTATTTGGAATCTGATTTGTTTTTTGCAGGGGTCAGGCCGGCAGTAAATGTGGGATTATCAGTATCGCGTGTGGGAGGGACTGCCCAAACTAAAGCTATGAAGTCGGTGGCTGGACAATTGCGTTTGGATCTGGCGCAGTTTAGGGCTTTACAGGCTTTTGCCCAGTTTTCTTCTGATTTGGACCCTGCTACCAAAGCGCAAATTGAAAGAGGCAGAAGAATAACAGAGATTTTAAAACAGCCTCCCTACTCCCCTGTTGCGGTTGAGGAACAGGTTGTTTCTTTGTGGGCTGTAACTTCCGGATACTTGGATGAAACAGAAGTAGAAAAATGCAGGGAGTTTGAACAAAAATATATTGCCCATCTAAAGCTTCACGGAAAGAAATTACTCTCAGAAATTGCAGATAAAAAAGAGATTGATGAAAAATTGAAAAAAGAGCTTGAAAAGTTGACTAAAGAGTTTGTGAGGGTATATGGCAAACACTAGAGAACTGCGAAGAAGAATAAGGTCAGTTAAAAATACAGCCCAGATTACCAAGGCCATGCAGATGGTGGCGGCAACTAAGATGAGAAGAGCACAAAATCAGGCTTTGAGCGGCAGGCCGTATAATTTAAATTTAAGTGAGGCTTTAAAAAAACTTTTGCCTTTGGTAAGTGTGGAATCGCACCCGTTGCTGCGGGGTAATGATTCAGAGTCTAAGGGTGTAGTTCTGCTTTCTACAGATAAAAGTTTGTGCGGAGCTTTAAATACCAATTTATTCAGGATGATTTTGATGGATTCAGAAATCAGCCGGGATGACAAGGTAATTTTTTATACGATTGGCAAAAAGGGCAGAAATTTTGTGGCAAAATCAGGCAAAAATTTGGCCGCAGATTTTGAAAATTTAGATACAGTCACTTTCAGGCAGGCTGTCCAGCTTTCAAAATTGGTGATGGATTCATTTTTAGCAGGAGAAATTGGAGACGTTTATATTGTTTATCCCCGCTTTGGTTCAACACTGAGGCAGGAACCGGTCAAGGTAAAATTATTGCCGATAGATTTAGCAAGTGTCATTCTGGGGAGTCCCGACGAAGTCGCGGACGACTCCAGAATCGATTCTGGACGCGGTGGCCATGGCGACCTTGCCAGAATGACAGAAGATAAGGGCGATAAAGGGAAGGAGTTTCTTTTTGAACCTGATCCAGACAGATTACTGGATTATATTTTAGTGCATAATCTGCAGATTAAAATTTATCAGTCGCTTCTGGAAACCAAAGCTTCAGAGCATTCAGCCAGGATGATTGCCATGCAGAATGCAACAGATAATGCTTTGGAGCTTGTGGATGATTTGCGGCTCACATATAATCAGACACGCCAGGATTCTATTACTAAAGAATTGTCAGAGATAACAACAGCAGCACTGGCAATGACTTAAACAGTCATCCTGAGTGTCAGCGAAGGATCTCTCGCGAATGCGAGTGTCTCAAACAAG
>JACPEY010000003.1 GCA_016183245.1 Candidatus Daviesbacteria bacterium | reverse complement strand
GTAAACTCTACTCCATTTCTGCCTTCTCGTCAATATTTATATATCAAATATTTGACAATACTATAAGTAATGTGTTAAATTCCAATTACTTTCAAGATGAATAAATCCAAAAATTATTCAGATAAAAATACCAACTCAATTCCCGATCAGGAACTAAAATTCCTCCTTCATTTTATTTTAGCTCTTTCCAAAAAACAAAGAAGAAAATTATTTATCGAACTCTCCAAATACGATATCTATTGATTTATCTTTTAGAAGTTTTCTTTTGGGAGCAGGAAACACAATATTGGGCTGTGGGCATAGCCAGTAACCGGCCGATTTCAATGGCCTGGCTGCATTTTTCGCACTTGCCGTAATTACCCTTTCTAATCTTTGAAAGCGCTGCCGTAATACTGGTTTTGGCATTTTTTAACTGATGCTCCAAAACTACAGTTTTTGCATGGCTGTCTGCAATATAAGAATCCGTACCTGGTTCTGAAGATTCAGCCAACGCCGGGCTCATGGCAGGATCATCCTCAGAAACTTCTTTCAGGTTTTTCTCTACTTCCCGCTGCTGCCGGAGCAGGTGTTTTTTTATAAATTCAAGTGTATTTTTAGGAAAATTTAACATTACTCCTCCTTATTGATTTCTTCACATTCCTCAGCTTCCAACCAATATTTGTTTTTTGATTATACCAAAGTTTACTAAAACTTTGTATGGCCGTTTTTCTCACTTTCGGATCACTGATGAGCTTTTCCAGGTATGCCACTAACTTTTTAAACTGCGTTATCGGGTTTTGCTTTGTAACCTTATAAAGGATAACCGTTCCTAAAAGGATAAAAAACACAGGGAAAATTACTTCTGAATGATCCTGTTTCAAAGGTTCTAATATTAACTTAGCCGCACCTACCAAAATCAGTCCTGTAGCTGCTATTTTACCCCTTTGGTGGAAATGAGTAGCCTGAGACCAGATTTTTAGTAAACCTATACTTAAAAATACTGCTTCAACTGCTTGTATCGGCCATCTTTTTCCCACAAACCCTACCATAGTCACCGAAAAAAAAGCTTTTGAAGGTATACCAATATTGCAGCCTCCCAAAAAACACCCTAGTTGAGATAAAACCAGTCCTCCCAACAAACCAACAAAAGCGATATCAGCAAGCTGCCAAAAATCCAGCCGTTTCCGTCTGGCAAATGCATACAGTGTCAACCATCCGCCCAAAAATCCACCCCAAAAAGAAAAACCAGGGCTTTTATTAATCAGGAATAAATTCAGAGGCGAAGCCATAAAATATTGCCAGTTTTCCAGCGCAAAATAGATCCTGGAGGCAAATAACCCTCCAATAAAAGTCAGAAGTATTAAATCCAGGATTTTCTCCTCATTTAAATCCCAGGCACGTGTCAGCCTCCAGATCAAAAATATGCCCAGCAAAAACCCCAAAGCCAAAAAAACCCCAAACGAGGAAACGCTTATTTTCCCCACTGAAAAAAGTACCGGAAACATATTGCGTAAAAGACTACCACAAGATCAGATTTGAATCAAATTGATCCTTCGACTACGCTCAGGATCTACTAAATTGGATCAATAATGAGCGAAGTCGAATTTATTGACAAAACGTGATACACTGTCTTACTAGATGACTGCAACCGCACACGCTTTGATTGGAGGGGCCATTGCCGCCTCAACAGGCAACAACCCGACTTTAGGCATTGCACTATCTGCTATTTCTCACCCGATTGCCGATATGATCCCCCATTGGGATTTCGGGTTGGGCTGGAGAAAGAAAAGCAAGGTGTTACTTTTTCTGCAGTCTTTTGCAGATTTACTATTCGGCGTAGCCATAACCTTTTTAATCTTTGGCAGTACGACTGATCGAGTCTATCTTCTTATGTGCATATTTATTTCCGAATCCTGGGATTTTTTACAGATGCCTTATCTTCTATTTAACTGGAAATTTTTTCCTTTTTCAGCCTTCTACCACTTCGGGCATGGTACTAACGGAAAAGCAAAATTACCTTTGGGGATTTTGACACAAGCCGCAACAGTTACTGGGCTGGTTTTAGTTCTTCGCACTATTCACTAACTCCTGAAGATACTTATTAAATTCTTCACCTATTTCAGGATGGATTCTGGCCAAATCAACAGCTGTTTTCATATATTCCAATTTATTGCCGGTATCGTAATACTTGCCGTTTTCCACAACAACAGCATACAAAGGAACACCCTCGTCTTTGAGCATATTGATTGCATCCACAAGCCAGATCTCACCATTTTTCGGGGTAAGCTTTTTTAAGGCTCCAAAAATCTCCGGAGGCAAAATATAAGCTCCATGGGTAGCAATATCAGAAGGAGCTTTATCAGGATCGGGTTTTTCCACAATTGATTTAATTTTAAAAACATTACCTTCAACCGGTTCCAAATCTGCAATACCATAACGCTTCAGGTCCTCACGTTTATCAATCCTGACTCCGGAAATAACAATCCCTCCGAATTTTTCGTATACATCTATCATTTGTTTAAGTCTTGGAGGTTCTGACAAAATAAATTCATCCCCCCAGACAACTGCAAAAGGTTCATCTTCTATTACTGCCTCTGCTGAAAGCACTGGTGTACCGTTTCCGTAAAGGCCTTTCTGTCTGATATAAATAAAATTGGCCATATTGGAAATATGCTCTATTTGTTCCAGGGCTTGGGTTTTATTGCCATTTTTCAGGTTTTGCACTAAATCTTCATTCGGCGCGTCAAAGTGATCTTCAATTGCCCTTTTTGTTGCTCCGGTTACAATGATAATATTGTCTATACCTGAACCTACTATTTCTTCTACTACATATTGGATAACTGGTTTGTCCACAATAGGAAGCATTTCTTTGGGCATGGCTTTGGTTTGAGGCAGGAAACGAGTTCCAAATCCGGCCGCCGGTATAAGTGCTTTAGTAATTTTTTTGGACATACTTTTATTATAAACTTAAAAGTCAAAAGTTAAAAGTCAAAAGTTTTGAATTTTGAATTTATTTCACCCTCTCTATATACTCTCCACTCCTTGTATCTACTTTGATTTTTTCCCCCACACCAATAAACATGGGGACTTTAACGACCAGTCCGTTATCTAAAACAGCTTCTTTAAAAACATTGGAAACAGTATTACCCTTCTCTCCTGGTCCTGTTTCAGAGATAGCGTACACCAGGCTCATAGGCAATTCCAATCCTAAAGCCTCATCGCCTGAAACTATCAGCAATACCTCAAGGCCGTCTTTTAGATATTTGGCTTGATCTCCTATTACTTGTGCAGGGATAATAAATTGTTCAAAACTGACAGGGTTCATAAAATTAAATCCGCCAGCCGGCGAATCCCCGTCACGATACAAAAACTGGGCTTTAACTTTAGCCACATCAGCTTCATCCACCCTTGCTCCGGTTATAAAAGATTTCTCCGTGACTGAACCGGACCTGACATTTCTGACTTTAACTTTGATTGTACCGGAACCCCTGCCCATTTTAACATGTTCATAAGTCAAAACCTGTAAAACATTATTGCCTTCTTTAAAAAAGGTGCCGTTTCGAAGGTCTGTTACATTCAATGCCATTTTACTTCTCCAATAACTCTAAATTTTATCATAAACACCAAGAAACTTTCTAATCTTTTCCTTATCTCTTTTTAACCATTCTACATTTGAATAAATTTGTTCCAAAGCCTGGGCAATGGTTCTTTTCGCCTCAGGAACAGGGTTTTTTTTGACAAACCTTTCAATATCTTTGGCATCTGCCAGTTTTGTAAATTCCCCTGCCGGAGTAAAAACCCTGGTAAAATAATGTCCTCCTGCATATCTTTCTTTGAGCATCTGCCAGTTTTTTTTGACAAATTCCCAGGCCAAATACCTGCCTTTGGGATTACCCCAGACTGAGGCAATAATCCCCAAAGTATTTTGATATCTGACATGTTTGGAAAGAGAAAAATCCAAAGCTTTTTGCAGAATAGTTTTGGCTCCAAACAAACCTAAGCTCCTGCCTACCCTGTCCTTTTCCTGCTGGTTATCCTCTTCCTTATACATCTTAACCAGAATATTGAATTCCTTTAAGCTCCCGTTTTGCGCAACCAGGTTATAGACTACACCCCGCAGATCAGGATCAATACCTTTTGTCATCCTGGCCTGTCCAGGATCTGCTTTACTGTCCAGGATCTGCTTTATTGATTCTGGAGTCGGTCGAAGTCTCGACCTCCCCAGAATGACATACATAAACCCGGAATAATTCCTGAGCTTTCTGAATCGTTTCTTTATCCCCAAAAGATCCCAGTTTATATAAGACCATTCCCCGAAGCAACCCATCTGTATGCTTTTCCCCATCTCTGGCTTGCCACCCCATTTTTTGGGCAATCTCACCATAAATTTCTCTGCCGTAACTTTTGAAATCTTCATAAAAAGGTTCATATGCCAGCAAGTTGTCCAGCTGGCTGAGATGACCGGTTAGCTGAGCCCAAACAGTATAATCGGCTTCATTTACATAATTTAAAGCCAGCTCCAAAGCCAAAGTTGTAGGAGACCCTCCGGACTGGGCAAGGTCAAAACTATCCCTAATTAGCCCCAACCTGTCCGGAGCAGATAATTCTCCGTTCCTGACAGCTTCTGCCAGTTTCTTAAGTAGTTCCTGTGGATAATCAACTCTTACAAGACTTGTCTCTCCTGCATTTAATTTAATCCACTCAGAGCCTTTGAGCTGATCTATATTAAAAGTTTTTTTATTCATCAATATACCCACGTCATTGCGAGGACTCTGAGCGATAGTCGAAGGGGACGAAGCAATCTTGGCAGGGAAATTATCTGAATTAGATTGCTTCGGGCCGATTTCATCGGCCTCTCGCAATGACAGTTGTAAAGGGATATTCCAGATCGTATTGTCTTTCGTCTCTTTCCTTGAAATCGGACTTGAAAAAAACCTGCTTTGTCTTAACTGTAACCTGTTGCCTGTAGCCTGTACCCTTATTACCGGGTG
>JACPEY010000052.1 GCA_016183245.1 Candidatus Daviesbacteria bacterium | reverse complement strand
GGGGTTTTTTGAAGCCATTGTAGGTAACCAGGGTCATATTTTCCAGGAAAGAAAACGTCTTGAAAAGCAAAAAAAGAGCCAATAACTATGTAGAGTATGATTAAAGGAAAGATTATTACTTTTTTCTTCATTTTTGCGGGCCCGACGGGAGTTGAACCCGCTGCCTGCTCCGTGACAGGGAGCCGTGCAGAACCGTTACACTTCGAGCCCATAACTACTTAATCCCCTTTTCAATATCATCCTTTTTCTTTCTAAACAAGGCATATTTATTGTTGGATACATGAATCTGTATAATTTTACCACATTCCTGGCGCTGTACACCAACTCATAAGCATCACTGTGAAAATATAGCCTTCCCTTTTCTATACCAATTGCCGCTGTTATTTTATCTCGAAGTGTTTGAATGAACTTTTTGCATCCGCACCTGATCCGGATATTTAGAAATTTTTGTAAATTCTTTCTGTCTTTACGTTTGTAGTGTACAAATGACGCGCATCCATCGCCATCAAAATACCCTCTAACGAAATGTCTTAGCAACTCATTTGGAAGTTCTTTTGGAAATTTTAAGGTCAGGCTTTTTCGGGGTGTAAAACCTAGTTCGATAAGTTTGAGAAAAAGTTTTCTACTTCCAATTTGTAAAACATACCTTCGCTTCCAAGTCTTATAAGGATTCTTATAATTTTCAATAGCATTGGAAACGCTCATAATCTTCTTAATAAGATTAATCAATTCTTCATCTGTAGATGTAAATGCTATGTAGCAGGATCTGCGTTTATTTTTGTACATACTTCCATCAGCGGCAAAATAGCCAAGCACGTAGGCCATATCTTTGGACCAAATATCAAAAAAAGTTTCCACATCCCGTTTGGGCCAGCGATTAGAAGATTTGTATTTCATTCGGGTAATCTAATTATACAAAGGACGAAATTTTTTTAAAAGTGGTATATTTAAAAAGTGGAAATATCTAATACCAAAATTGCCAAAATACTGCGTAATGTAGCTGCTGCGTATACTCTTAAAAAGATTGGAAATATTTTTCAAATCCGTGCCTATGAAAATGCTGCCGACAGTATTGAAAACTCTACTGCTGAAATTCAGGATCTCTGGCAGGAGGGCAAACTTTCCCAAGTCCCTAATTTAGGGGCAAAGTTACAGGAGTATTTAGATGAGCTTTTGACAACCGGCAGGGTAGAACACTTTGAGAGTGTGCAAAAGGGTATTTCCCCGGTTGTTTTTGATCTTTTGGATATTCCCGGTGTGGGGCCGAAAACTGCAGAAAAGTTGAGCTTGCTGGGGGTTCAGGATTTAGAAGATTTAAAAAAGAAGATTAAATCAGGACAATTAGTAAGTAAAGGTTTCTCTCCTAAGATAGCGCAAAATATTTTATCAAGCCTGCAAAGTGTAAATCGGGAAGGACGCAGGATGCTTTTGCCATATGCTGCAGCACAGGCTGACCGGATTTTAGCATATTTGAAGAAAAACACTGATGTAATACAGGCTCATCCTTTAGGGTCTCTTAGGAGAATGGTGGCAACTGTAGGGGATTTGGATTTTTCAGTCAGTACCAAAAAAGGCAAAGAAGTAGTTGAATATTTTTGTAAGATGCCGGGCATAGTACGCACAGTTGATAAGGGAGAGAACAAAGCAACAGTTATTTTACAAAGCGGGGTGCAGGCAGATCTTTTGGCAGGGGAACCGCAAAGCTATGGAGCGCTTCTGCAGCATTTTACAGGATCCAAGAGCCATAATATAAAACTTAGGACATTGGCTTTGAATAAAGGATATTCTCTATCAGAATACGGTATTAGAGAAGTCAAAAGTCAAAAGTCAAAAGTCAAAATTTCAAGTAAAAATTCAAAATTAATTTCAACCAAGACAGAAGAGGAACTATACGAAATTTTGGGGATGCAGACTCCGCCCCCGGAAATAAGAGAGGATACAGGAGAAATAGAGGCTGCATTAAAGTACCAATTACCGGATCTGGTGAGACTGGAAGATATAAAAGGTGATTTACATCTTCACTCAAGCTATAAAATAGAAAGTCCGTCTCATGGACCGGGAGCTGATTCAATAGAAGATATTGTTAAAAAGGCAAAAGAGATGGGTTATAGTTTTGTGGGCATTGCGGATCATCCGCCTGGTTTTTCTACTGCCGGCAGGGATTATATAATTAAATGGACAAAAGAGAGGACAAAATTTATTCAATTATTAAATTCGAGGACAAATGGTATTCGAGTACTAAATGGTCTCGAAATAGATATACTTGGGGATGGTTCTTTGAGCGTACCTGAAGAAGCTTTAGAGATTTTGGATTATTGCATTGCCGGTATCCATTCCGGCCACAGAGGTTCAAAGGAAGAAATCACCAATAGACTTTTGAAAGCTTTGGAAAGCCCTCATGTAGATATAATTTCTCATCCTACCAATAGATTGCTGAGTGAGAGAGATTCATCAGAGGCAGATTGGGAGGAGGTTTTTAAATTAGCCAGCCGCAATAACAAAATTTTGGAAATTAATGCATACCCGAACAGGCTGGATTTGCGGGAGGATCTGGTCAGGCAGGCTTTAAAGTTTGGGGTCAAATTTATTATCAATACTGATGCCCATCAGCTTTCTCAAATGGATAATATGAGATTTGGGGTGGCTGTTGCCCGCAGAGGCTGGGCTGTAAAGAAAGAAATTGTAAATACCTGGGACTGGACAAATATAGCTAAATGGTTTAATATTTAATTAATGATTGCCTATATTGTAATCGGAGCCATAGTTTTAATAGCTTTGTGGCTTTTAGTCACATATAACTCACTTGTTACTCTGCGTAATCGCGTTCGGGAAGCCTGGTCGCAAATTGATGTTCAGTTAAAAAGACGTTCATCTTTAATTCCCAATCTTGTTGAAACAGTTAAAGGTTATGCAAAACACGAAAAAGGTGTTTTGGAGGAAGTTACAAAGGCAAGAACTGCTTTGATGGGAGCAAAGAATCCGCATGAGGCAGCAGATGCTGACAATATGCTGACCGGTGCTTTAAAATCTCTTTTTGCTGTTTCGGAAAATTATCCTCAACTCAGAGCTTCTGAAAACTTTAAGCAGCTTCAGGATGAATTATCTGATACGGAAACTAAAGTAGCAGCATCCCGCCAATTTTATAACACCAATGTTTTGGATTTAAATAATAATTTAGAAGTTGTTCCTTCTGCCTGGGTAGGACAGATGTTTGGATTCAAAAAAGAAGAATTCTTCAAAGCAACTGAAGAAGAAAAAGCTGATGTTAAAGTTCAATTCTAATCCTCTATGGCAACTGTAAATACAGCCTGGGATCATGTTTCAGGTAATATCTTCAAGACCTGGGTAATCATGTTTTTCTTTTCCATATTTGCAGTAGTTGTAATTTATATAATTGCCAGGGGGTTTGGATATGGGGAAGTAGGGGGTTTAGGTTTGACCGGATTTGCTCTGATTATGGCCGGGCTGATGAATTTTGTTTCTTATTACTGGTCAGACAAAATTGTTTTAGGTATTTCCGGGGCCAAACCTTTGGAGAAAAAAGATAATCCGGAAGTCTACCTGCTGGTAGAAAATTTGTGTATAGCGGCAGGGCTGCCATTGCCAAAAATTTATACCATAAATGACAGCGCCCCAAATGCTTTTGCAACAGGCAGAGATCCTAAACATGCAGCCATTGCCTTTACTACCGGAATTTTACAGAAGCTAAATAAATCTGAACTGGAAGGGGTAACAGCACACGAGCTTTCCCACGTAGGTAACAGGGATACTTTGGTTATGACTGTGGTTTCGGTGTTGGTAGGCACTATTGCCCTGCTTTCAGATTTTTTCCTCAGGTCAATGTGGTTTGGAGGACGCGACAGAGACAGCAGGGGAAATGCCATATTTGCAGTAATTGCTATTGTGGCAGCCATACTGGCACCCGTAGTTGCAATGTTGATACAAATGGCGGTTTCAAGAAGAAGAGAGCTTTTGGCAGATGCCTCCGCAGTATTGTTAACCCGTTATCCGCAAGGGCTGGCTGATGCATTGGTGAAAATTTCTTCTGATCGGGAACCTTTGGAAGTTGCCAACAGAGGAACAGCTCATCTCTATATTATTAACCCGTTAAAAGGTAAGGCTGCAATCGGTTGGTTTGCCGGCCTTTTTAATACCCATCCTCCAATTGAGGCTAGAGTTAAAGCTCTCCGCGAAATGGAAGGCTTGAAGTAAATCTTATCTCTCCTAATGGATCAGGTTTTATTTTACAAGGGATCTCTTCTAATTTTCCATTAGAAGGTATGATATTTCTTTCGGTACATATAATTGAAGTTCTATCACGATAACAAAAACCAACTCTATAATAAGGACAAAATTTCTTTTCTATCCCACCATACGCCATATTACTATTAATAACTAAATATTTAATATTTGTCAATAGATAATTATATTAATTTTTATTATTTATAATATAAATATTGATATTTTTAGAGTCAATGAACTATTTATCTTAACTTTTATACATTTTGGATGAATCGGTAATATTCACAGTTGATAAATGATAGAGTATAATCAAGATCATGAAGCTTACTAAGGATCAGGTTAAAAAGGTTGCTAGATTGGCTAATTTGCCTTTGACTTCTGATGAGGAAGACTTGCCTGAGGGCGAAGCAGGAAAATATTCAGAGCAACTTTCCAGGGTTTTGGAATATATAGATCAATTAAACCAGGTTGATACTACTGGTGTGGAGCCGACTTTTAATGTTTCCGGAGAAAGTAATATTATGCGGGAGGATACAACTGTTGCCTCTTTATCTCAAGAAGAAGCTTTATCTAATGCGCCGCAAAAGAAAGAAGGGATGTTTGTGACAAAAGGAGTGTTTGAAGAGTAGTTCAAAATTCAAAATGCAAAATTCAAAATTACAAGTCAAAAATCAAAATTTAACAGGACTGACGTTAATAGAAACGTTAAGAGGTTTAAAAGAGAAAATCTTTTCTGAAGAAGAACTAAATAAAGCTTACTTAAATAAAATAGCAAAATTAAACCCGAAATTAAATGCTTTTTTAAAAATTGAAAAAAATTCCCGCGGTATTCCTGCGGCAATTAAAGATTGTATTTTAACCAAAGGTATTAAAACTACAGCTGGTTCTAAAATATTGAGTAATTTTGTTCCTCCATATAATGCTACTGTAATTGAAAAATTATTAGAACAAAAGGTAAATGTTATAGGCAAAACAAATTGTGATGAATTTACCATGGGCTCTTCCGGTGAAAATTCAGCATACGGCCCGACTAAAAACCCCTGGGATCTAAATAAGGTGCCGGGTGGTTCTTCTTCCGGTTCAGCAGCAGCAGTGGCAGCAGATCTTTGTACTTTTGCCTTAGGCACTGATACCGGCGGATCAATCAGACAGCCTGCTTCTCTTTGCGGAGTGGTCGGACTCAGGCCTAGTTACGGAAGGGTTTCCCGGTACGGCACAATTGCGATGGCTTCCTCTTTTGATCAAATCGGACCTTTGACTAAATCAGTTGAGGATGCAGCACTGGTTCTGGAATGGATTTCAGGCGGGGATAATTATGACTCAAATTGCAGGAAAGAAAAATTTACAATGCAACCCGGGAAATTGAGAGGGGGGATTAAAGGATTAAAAGTAGGTGTGCCAAAGGAATTTTTTAGTCAGGGACTAGAGGGGGGAGTAGAAAAAATTATCAGGGATGCTATAAAAAAGCTGGAGGAGATGGGAGCAGAGATTATTGAGGTGAGTTTGCCCAGTTGTGAATATGCAATGGCTGCTTATTATATTTTGGTTCCTTCGGAGATATCTTCAAATTATGCCCGGTATGACGGAATTAGATTTGGGAATACCAGGGAGAATTTTGGGGATGAAGTTAAAAGAAGAATCATGCTGGGGACTTTTGCTCTTTCTACCGGATATTATGATGATTACTTTGCAAAAGCTGCCCGGGTAAGAACTTTAATCAGGCAGGATTTTCAGAAAGCTTTTGGCCCTTCGACAGGCTCAGGGTGCGATGTGATTGTGGGTCCTGTCTCCCCCACCACAGCATGGAATTTAGGGGAAAAAGTAATTGATCCGCTTGCTATGTACATGGCTGATATTTATACAGTCCCAGGTAATTTAGCAGGCATTCCGGGATTGTCTGTACCTTGCGGATTTTCTAAAGGTTTACCGGTAGGCCTGCAGATTTTAGGAAAACAATGGGATGAAGAAACAATACTGCAGGTCGGCTATGCTTATGAACAGGCAACCAGTCGGAGAAAGGAGAAACCTAAATTGTCATTCTGACCTGCCTCTCAGCCGGAGGCAGTGAGGGCGGAGAAGAATCTCAAGATTAATCTAGAGATCCTTCGTCGAAGACTCCTCAGGATGACAGGAAAAAGAACTATGAATAATTACGAGCCAGTTATTGGATTAGAAGTACATGTTGAGTTAAATACTAAAAGCAAAATGTTTTGCAGGTGCAGTGCTGATTATTTTGGTAAGGAGCCAAACACTCATACCTGTCCTGTTTGTTTAGGCTTGCCAGGTGCTTTACCTTATATTAATCAGTCGGCAATAGAAGATTGTATAAAAATAGGGCTGGCTCTAAATTGTTCAGTCTCCCCTATTTCCAGATTTGAAAGAAAAAACTATTTTTACCCGGATTTATCAAAAGGCTATCAGATTTCACAATACAGATGGCCTTTATGTATCAATGGACAATTGACATTGGACAATGGGCAAGTAATAAGAATCAATCGGGTTCACCAGGAAGAAGATACAGGGAAGCTATTTCATCAGGAAGGACAAACCTTAATTGATTTTAACAGGTCAGGGGTGCCTTTGGTGGAAATAGTAACTGAACCGGATTTTAGGGATGTTGAAGCGGTGCGGGATTATGCTAAAAAACTGCAGCAGCTTTTCCGTTATTTAGGAGTATCTAATGCTGACATGGAGCGTGGCGACATGCGGCTGGAGGCGAATGTATCTGTTCGTAAAGTCAAAAGTCAAAAGTCAAAAGTCAAAAATACAAGTCAAAATTTAAAAGTTGAAGAAGAATTGCCGCCATACCGAGTAGAGTTGAAAAATATTAATTCCTTCAGGTTTATGGTGGCGGCGATTGAGTATGAGATAAAAAGACAAATTGAGGCTTTGGAAAAAGGTGAAAAGCTATCTCAGGAAACCAGAGGCTGGAATGGGGACAAAAAGTGTACATATGTTCAAAGAAGCAAAGAAGAAGCTCATGATTACCGCTATTTTCCCGAACCGGACTTGCCGGAATTAAGAATAGAAGAGTCTAGAGTCAAGAGTCTAGAGTCAAGTATGCCGGAGCTGCCTTGGAGTAAGAATAAAAGATTTGAGGAAGAGTTTAAATTGAGTACAGCTCAGGCTAAAATACTGACAGAAACGGAGGAATTAGCTGATTACTTTGAGGGGTTAGTAGAATTAGGAGGAAAAGAGGGTATAGATGCGGTTAAGATTGCCAATTACGTGATAAACCAGAAAATTGGTGCGGGAACTTCAGTTGAAGAGGTGCTTGGAAAAATTAAAGCAAAAGGAGAAGGGGTTATTGGTGACGAAAGGGAGCTGGAAAAGCTGGCACAAGAGGCTATTTCTGAAAATGAAAAAGCTGTCGCAGATTACAAATCCGGAAAAGAAGCAGCCTTACAGGTTCTAATAGGCGGGGTAATGAGATTGTCTAAAGGTAAAGCTGATACTTCCAAATTAAAGCCGATACTTGAAAAACTTCTTAAAGTAGTAACTTAAACTCCCTCTTGAAATAATGCCCTATTGTACTGGTAAAATGGACAGCGCATGTCCCGATTCGTCCACCTTCACAACCACACCCAATATTCCCTGCTTGACGGATTATCCAAAATTCCGGAGATGGTCAAAACTGCCAAAGATCTAGGCATGGATGCTGTAGGTATTACTGATCATGGGGTGATGTACGGTGCAATTGAGTTTTATAAAACCTGCAAAGAAGCAGGAATTAAGCCAATTGTCGGAGTTGAGATGTATGTTGCAAAAAGGTCTCATAAAGACAAAGAAGGGAAAGTTGATTCTGAGCCATACCATCTTACAGTTATAGCCAAAAACTACCAGGGTTATTTAAATTTAATGAAATTAGTAACAATTGCCCACAGGGATGGCTACTATTACAGACCGCGGGTAGATAAAGCATTGCTCAAACAATTTCATGAAGGATTAATTGCCTTATCAGGCTGCCCGGCCGGAGAATTTATCAGGTCTTTTAATAATAAAGATTTGAAAAAGGCAGAAGAGGTAATTAAAAACTACCTGGATATATTTGAAGAAGGCAATTTTTACCTGGAAGTACAAAAACATCCATACCAGCAGAATCTGGAAACAGCAGCAGACGAACTGGTAAAAAAAGATTTACAGGAACTTCTGGATATTCAAAATCAGACTATCCGGGTTATCAAAGAGCTTTCGCCTAAACTCGGAGTGCCAATTGTGGCTACTAATGATTGCCATTATGTAAAAAAGGAAGATGCCGAAGCCCAGGATGCCCTGCTTTGTGTGCAGATGGGTAAATTGCTCTCCGAAACTAAAAGACTCCGGATGATTGATACCCCGGATTATTTTTTAAAATCACCTGAACAAATGCTGCAGGATTTTTCTGATATGCCGCAAGCTTTGGAAAATACCGCCAAAATTGCCGATATGGTGGATCTGCAGATGACTTTGGGGGTGGCCCATTTCCCGGTTTTTGATACTCCAAAAGGAAAGTCTTCCATGGAGTATTTGCGGGAGTTAACTTACGGGCGGGCAAAAAACAAATTTCAAATGACCGGGCAGACAAAAGAAAGACTGGAATATGAGCTGGGGGTAATTGAGAAGAAAAACTATGCAGATTATTTTTTAGTAGTTTCTGATTTTATGGAATGGGCTCATGCACGGGGGATTATTACCAATACCCGGGGTTCAGCTGCAGCCTCACTGGTCTTATACTGCCTGGGAGTAACTAATTTGAACCCGCTTGATTATTTGTTGCCTTTTGAACGGTTTTTAACTGTTTACCGGCCGACTTTACCTGATATTGATGTTGATATTGCAGACGATAAGAGGGATGAGGTTATTAAATATGTGATTGATAAATACGGGGAGGATAAAGTTGCCCATATTGTCACTTACGGAACTATGATGGGCCGGGCTGCTATTCGGGATGTTGGAAGAGTAATGGGGATGGCTTATGGTGATGTGGACAGGATTGCCAAGTTAGTGCCGCCGCCTTTTCAGGGATTTCATAAGCCTTTGGGAGCTTCTATTAAAGAAGTGCCGGAACTTTCTGCTTTATATAGAAATGACCCCCAGGTTAAAAAATTACTCGACCTGGCTGCCAAAATTGAAGGGACAGTTAGGCACGCTTCTGTTCATGCTGCCGGAATTGTAATTGCTCCGGAGGATATTACCAACTTTGCCCCCTTACAAAAAGAATCCAAAGGTGACAAATTGGTTTCGCAATATGACATGTTTTCTCTGGCGGATGAATACGGCGGCATAGGATTGGTAAAAATGGACCTTTTGGGTATCAGGAATTTATCAATTTTGGGAAAAGCAGTGGAGTTTGTTGGTGAAAATAGAGGGATAAGTGTTGATTTAAATAAAATTCCGCTTGAGGATAAAAAAGCTTTTGAGCTTCTGGCCAAAGGTGAAACCATGGGAATTTTTCAGCTGGAGGGTTCAGGTATGACCAGATATGTAACTGAGTTGAAGCCTTCAAGTATTTTTGATATTCAAGCGATGGTGGCTTTATACCGCCCCGGACCTATGGGAGTGATACCTGAATATATTGCCCGGAAACACAACCCCAAAAAAGTTAAATTTTTTGATCCAAGAATGGAGAATTATACCAAAGCCTCCCGGGGACTGCTGGTTTACCAGGATGATGTGTTACTTACTGCTATTAACATTGCCGGTTACTCCTGGGAAGAGGCGGACAAATTTCGGAAAGCCATGGGTAAGAAAAACCCGATTGAAATGGCCAAACAAAAGGGGAAGTTTATCGAAGGGTGTATTAAAAACGGCATGAGGCGCGAAAAGGCAGAAGAACTTTTTGCCATGATTGCCCCTTTTGCAGCATATGGTTTTAATAAAGCTCATGCTGCCAGCTATGCCATGATTGCTTATCAAACAGCCTACATGAAGGGTAATTTCCCGGTGGAATTTATGGCAGCTGTAATGACTGCTGAATCCGGCGATAGTGATAAAATTGCTGCAGCTATTGAAGAATGCAAGAGATTGGGGATAGTAGTTTTACCGCCTGATGTTAATAAATCAAAGGTTGGTTTTACGCTGGAGATGCTCAAAGAGTTGAGCAAGGAGGAACTTGAGCGGCAACTTACAGGTAATGCAAATAACCGGTTAAAGCAAGGTATAAGGTTTGGGTTATCTGCTGTTAAAAATGTCGGAGTGGGGGCTATTGAGTCAATTATATTGGCAAGGAAAGAGGAGGAATTTGTATCACTTTCTGATCTTTGCTCCAGGGTAGATAACAGGTTAGTCAACAGAAAAACCCTGGAAAGTTTAATAAAAGCCGGAGCTTTGGACCACTTAGGCAGCCGCGCCGCCCAGCTTTTGATTTTAGATCAGTGTATTGAGCAGTCACATAAGCAAAATAAAAACAAGTTATCAGGACAGGTATCTTTATTTGATGGTGAGGAAGATTTGGGGAAAATAGAAATTAAACTGCCTGATATTGAGGAAATGCCGCTTGAACAGTTATTGGTATTTGAAAAAGATTTATTGGGTTTTTACTTACACGAACCCCCGTATCTTGCTACACTGAAAAAAATCAGCCAGTTTGTCTCACACAGTTTGTCTAATTTGGGGGATGAACATGTGGGAAAGAGTTTAAAATTGGGAGGAGTGATAGTTTCTGTTAAAAAAGTTCTTACCAAAAAAACTGCTTCAGAGATGGCTTTTTTAAAAATTTCTGACGGAGTATCTTCTTTGGAAGTAGTAGTATTCCCCAAGACTTATGAAATTTGTAAAGAGTTTTTAATTTCCGATACAGTTGTTTTAATTTCCGGCCGGGTTGATAAAAGGGAGGAAGAGTTGTCAGTAATTGTTGAAAAAATCACCCAGTTTGATCCTGATACAGTTATGAATGAGACGGATTTTTTTGGGCAAAGCCATCAAGAAACAGTAGAAATCACTATTCCTAAAGGCACTGATGTGACAGTTTTGCAAAATGTTAACAGGGCTTTACGGGGATTCCCGGGTAAGGCACCGGTAGCTTTGCTTCTATATGGCAGTAATGGAGGAGTAAGAAGGATGGATTTACCTTTTTCTATAAATACAGGCAGTGACTTACAAAATTCAATTGAGCAGATTTTAGGTGAAGGGGCTTTTAAAATAGTCTGATTTGTGTTAAGATTTCGGGTATGATTTCAGCGCAAGTGGGTGAGCAGAATATACATATCGGTGATACTTTAAGGATTCACAATAAAGTAGTGGAAGGGGCAAAGGCGCGGATACAGGTTTTTGAAGGGATTTTAATCAGGCTTCGGGGCCGTGACGTTAATAAGACTTTTACTGTCCGTAAGATTGGTGCAGGAGGAATTGGGGTAGAAAGAACCTGGCCTTTGGATGCCAGTGCAATTACTAAAATTGAAGTTAAGAAAAAAGCCGGAAAGGTAAGAAGAAGCAAGCTATATTATCTCCGGGATTTGATAGGTAAAAGCGCTGTAAGAGTTTAATAAGGCAAAACTTTCTATTCCTTTGATATTTTTGTTAAGCTTAGACAGTGAGTACTATAACTACAGGCAATAAGGGTGAAGATCTGGCTTATAAATATTTACAAAAGCAGGGATATAGAATTTTGGAAAGAAACTTTCGGATTCGGGGCGGGGAGATAGATATTGTGGGGGGCGGGGAGATAGATATTGTGGCAAGGGAGGGGGATACCTTAGTATTTATAGAGGTTAAAACCAGATATTCACATGATTTTGGCCCACCGGTAGAGTCTATGACTTTTTGGAAAATAAAAGCCCTTTTAAAAACCGCCAGGTTTTATATACAAAAAATTGGCTGGGATGACCGCGAATACAGACTGGATTTTGTGGGAGTAGATTTTGCTGAATCAAAAGATAATCCTAAAATCGAACTGATTAAGAATATTACAAGTTGAAATCCTTCGACTCTACTTCGACAAGCTCAGGATCGCTCAGGATGTCTCGCTTTGCTCGCTACTGCAAAGGGGATTTCTTCCCAGTCACGGGTATTGCGGATTTTTTTGTTAATATTCCAAGCAGTTTCCAAAAGCTTTGGTTCCACTCCTAAATCTTTTGCCCGGCCAATTAAAGCTACTACATCTTTAGGAAAACACTTTCCCCCAAACCCTTTTGCAGTTGTTACATCCAGGTGTGAATCAAAAATCCGATGATCTGCTACAACCATGCTTTTGACCTCTTCGTATTTGATCCCTAAAGCCTGACATAGGGTATACATTTCATTTGCAAAAATCACTTTGGTGGCCAGAAATGCATTGGCCATATATTTGACCATCTCTGCAGTGGTGGAGTCTGTTTGAAAAATTTTGGTGAGGGGAAACCTTTGGCGGTAAAGAGCAATAAGCCGCCTTGAGGTTAAGTCATTGTTTGCACCGACTACAGTTCTGTCTGCATTTACAAAGTCTTCCAGATAATTTGCTTCAGTTAAAAATTCCGGGTTCATGGCAAAGTTGCTCTTTGGGTGTTTTTTCTCTAAAGATGCAGTAGTGCCCGGTACGACGGTTGATTTTATTACAATAATCTTGTCAGTGTTGTCAGTGTATTTGGTGATTTCTTTGACCATTTCCTTAATAATGGATAAATCTATCCCGGATTCATCTTCTTTCATGGGAGTTGGTAGGCAGATGAAGATAAATTCCGAAGCAGCAATAACACTTTCAAGGTTTTCGGTATCTTTGTACTTATCGTAAAACCTGATCTCGTATTTATCTTTGATATCAGGTTGTGAAAAAGCATAAGCCAGGGCCTGGCCGACTATGCCATAACCAATAATACCCAGTTTTGCCGGGGGAATTAGTTGGGGGCTTTCTGCTGGTTGGTCGTCCATTTACAAAAGTATATCATAACTTCTTATCTTGAGATACAAACTTGTTTCAAGTATAATTTTGTAGGTCTGCCGTCAAGTCAAACTTGGCTGGCGCGTTTGATGCGCCGCGTTCGTCTAGTGGCCTAGGACATCGGGCTTTCATCCCGGAAATCACGGGTTCGACTCCCGTACGCGGTACTTACAAAAAATAATCCCCTTTTCGGGGATTTTTTTGTAATAACTGTATGTAGGAGTCAAACCTTAGCCCGAAGGGCGGTTCGCCAATCCGCCGAAGGCGAGATTGATCTGCGTTCTCCCGTACGCGGTACATTAGATTGTTATAATAGTCAAAAGTAAACAGAAACTATCTGCTTTCGTATTGACCAATTAATTTTTCAACATCTCTAACAGACGCTGCAACTCTTATATCTGTCTTAACTTTTTCTTTTCCATGCTGAGCTTTAAAATCTCCTGATTGGATAAAATAACTCCTAGTTATATTCATTGCTAAACCAGGTGGCATACAAGTACTCCAACTAATAATATTCCAGGCATGATACAATCCTCCTGCTCGATTAATTGGTTGATAATTTTTGAACCTTTTTTCCCTAGGATCATTTAATTCTGCTTCAGAAGAAGGAATATGATCAGTTAGCCAATTAAACGGAACTTCAGGAGAAAATTCATCTAAAAATAATGAGGCTAATAAATTTGAAGCTTCTCTTGTAGGTCGGTATCTTAGACTCGTTAGATCATTTCTACTAAGTAACTTTAAAGCCAAAGTAGTATCCCAGAAGCCCCTAGAAATGTTTCCCTCATTCTGATGAAGAAAATATGCAAGTAATAATGATGTAGACACTGGCTTTCCTCCGCCTTGTTTCTTGATATAGCTTAGCGCATTATCAATGCTTGTTTTTATTTCTTCCGTAAACAAAGCCTGGTCCTGATCGGAAAATATTCCGCCTTCAATTCTAGAAGATACATCAGAATTCTGATTTCCCTTTAACCCTTTAAGTTTATCAACAGCTTTTCTGACAATTCCTGAACCAGGCTCATAATCAATTAGGTCTCCAGTCGAAGAAATACCCATCCAACCAAAACGGATAAAATTACTATATGGTTTGTCATTATCGTCAGCAGCCCAATACAAATTATTTCTAATATCTAATGGACCAGAAGAAATCTTGGACCCTCCGGCTTCCTTTTGAGTGATAGTATTTTGGGCAAAATTACTTGCTAACCTCGTATAACTTAGATAATTATCGGGTTTTCTCCAGTGTAATTTTGGAAGTTGTGAGTTTTGTTTTCGCCACATATTGTATATATCAAGTGCTTCCTTGACTATTGTTTGAGGTGGACGATATTGCTCGTTATTTTTTGGCGCCTCAATACCTTGTAGTACCGGGGGTACTTCATCTTGCATATCAGCAATAAAAGCAGCTTCTTCCAATGGTTCTAATTTTTGAAGAAATTCAGAAACACTTTGTATTTTTCTATCAACTTCATAAACAGTTGCAACAGCACCAGCTCCGGCAACTGCAGCAACTTTTAAAAAATCTCTTCGAGAGAATCCTGTTTTAGGCTGTTGTAATGCTGAAGGGCTACGTTTTATTCTAAATAGATCGCCTATTCGGTCTTTCCAGCTGGATTTTTCAGTATTAACTGGTTTTTGTGGCTTAATACCTTCGTTTCCTTCTGCCATATCTAAATTATACAAGTTTTAATCCCTCGAGGTAGTTGGGAATTAAACAGGTTAATCTCAATCAACCAGTCATTTCATCTATATAAAATGACTGATTATTGATTAATGTATAGATGTACTATACTTTTTTCTCTTCTACCTTAGCTTCTGCAGCTGAAGTTGTAGATGCTGCATCTGTTTTAGCCGGAGTCTCTGCTGTTTTATTTGCATCTGCTGCTGCAGTTTGTACATTTGAATTTGTATCTGTCATTTTCTCACCCCCTCAATCCTTTTTTTATCTAGGATACTGATGATACGCTTATTAAGTACATATAGATATAGGCAATAATATCCTTGAATTCAGAAGTTAAAGTCCTCCAGGTATTTAGAGAAGTTAAGATTTGATTCACCTTAGACAAGCTCAGGGTCATGATAATTATAATTCTGAAACCTAGTTGATTGGATGAAACACGGAGAAAAGTAAGTATTACACTATTGACAATGTAATACTTATCTGATAGAGTAATATCATGCAATTTACAACCTCAGTAACTCAAAAAGGTCAAGCTACGATTCCTGCATTGATCCGCAAAAGGCTAGGTATCACTCCTAATACTAAAATTGTATTTGAACTTAAAGATAATAATGAAGCCTCGATTAAACCTGTGGTCAACTTCCTTTCGTTAAGAGGTTCTGTAAAAACAGATAAACCATTTGATATCAATGGTATGGAAAAAGCAATAGAAGATGAAATTATAACTAAGTATGTCGAAAAACCTGCTTGATACAAATTTAATCATCCGTTTTTTAGTAAATGATAATCCAAAGAAAGTTAGTCGGGTAGAAAAATTATTGTCAGATAAAAATAATACTAATATTCTGCTGGACACAATAGTTGCTGAAATAATTTGGGTCTTAAGTTCGTATTACTCTTTAAAAAAATCTGAGGTCATTGAAAAAATTAGTGCTTTAATACATCTGGATTCAATAGATTGTAATGCAGCGCTAATTAACAAGGCTTTATCTGTATGGGAGGAAAATAACGTATCATATATCGACTCTTATCTTGTCGCGGTTGCAAAATTAGGTAATATCCCTTTGTTCTCTTATGATGACAAACTAAAATCCATTAATCAAGTCACAGTTAAAGAACCATGATGGTAGTTAGTACTAGATCTGGGCGTAATTATTCATTAAACAGATTCTAATAGACTCCAGTTGGCGGTACTAGCAAAATAGTAAGCTGGACTGTTATGGCGATCTAAAGGAGACTATGTGTTTTCTCGATTACAACATCACTGGAAAGTATATTAATATAGTTTCGAGCGCTTCCCATACCAGTGTAAATAGTTATATCAACAGCTTCTGAAACACTTTTTTTGTTTTTGGTTGGGATAATACCAATAGTTAAGCCGTTGGCTAATTTAGCCCCTTTATTGACTTCATCCATCACTCCTTCATTCCTACCCCCACTTAATACTATCCATCCTTTTTCGG
Organism: Candidatus Daviesbacteria bacterium; assembly: GCA_016183245.1. Classification (GTDB taxonomy): domain Bacteria; phylum Patescibacteriota; class Microgenomatia; order Daviesbacterales; family UBA10151; genus UBA10151. The sequence continues at coordinate 822 of JACPEY010000052.1, read as the reverse complement.
CGATGAGCTTGCCTAATTCAAATGCATTCTTCTTGTCTTTTTCTGTGGCATTCTTTCCTGGACCCATTACTCCGATGATAGGTTTATTCATGTTCCCTCAACAATATCAAATCTTCTTAAGAGTGTCTACTTCTAATCCCTAGCGGTAGTTAAAAGCTAAAGCTGGTTTAAAGCCAGAGCCGATTAAACCTTTCCAAACATGAGGATAGCCCAGAAGCTGGTTCCCCTTCGACAGTCTCAAGGCTATAGCAATGGTTCGGTCTCTCTCACCACTATAGTTCTCAAACATTTGGGAAGATACATTGAAATTACTAATCAGCCAAAAATTAGTAAGCTGGATATAGCCTGTTATACTTTTTAACAAGATCTTCTTGCATTTTATTGGCTTTTTGTGCAGCCTTTTTAATTATCTTTTTCTTCTCCTCTGCTGGATATTCGAAGAAGCTTTTTGTTTTAACAGTTTTTTTCTTAAATAAATTGAACATACTAAATTTAGCTTTCTAGACGATCCTCTAAATCTTGAGGAGTATAACTGATTTTTATATAACTATCAATATTATCTATGTTAAAGTATGTTTTTTCAACCCCTTGTTCAAAGTTTTTAATTATTAACCACAACTGTATATCTTTTCCAAAATCATTTTTTAATTTAATAACATTAGCTTTTGCTGCAAAAAATGCTCTAATACACAAACGCAGTTCCCTCTAGGGCGTAAGCCCAGGGATGAAGTGTATTCCAGTATCTTCTGGTAAGATATTGGAGGTATGGAATACAGCAAGCAGGCACACAGTGTATATTTTTGTAAATACCATACGGTGTTG
>JACPEY010000054.1 GCA_016183245.1 Candidatus Daviesbacteria bacterium | reverse complement strand
GGAGATATGCCAAAATGCCTACAGGTTGCCCTGGCATTTTTTCCATGGGAGAAGTACCAGTCCATCCATTCCAACCTCTTTAAAGCAGCCTTTGATAATTTAAAATCCCGGACATTAATCTTTACCGGCAGAATCTTGTAGGCTCACATGTAGGAGCCATTATACCTACCTGACATTTTTAACGTTTAGGTGTACGGTATGTATCACATCCTAGACATCATTGTGAGCTAAATAAGTTAATTTTTTTCCGTGCTTACATAAGAAACCTGAAGTTCTTGTATATCGCTTAGGTTAACATTTAAGCCTAACCATGTTTGATGGGAGCTGACTACAAATTTTAAAGGTCCTGAATGTTTGGTAGGTTTAAGCCATTTCTCTTTAGTGTATTGTGCTTTTTTCTCAGGATTTAATGTAATTGGTTTTTGTGCAGCTTCACAGTTTAAAGTAAAAGTCCCGGTATGAACTGATTGATAGACCGGAAAATCCAGGGAGCGCAGAAGATGGAATGAAAGGCGAGGATGATCGCTCTGGAAGCTCAAGCCGTGGGTAGCAACGGCCCGGTAATTTGCATCCAGAAAAGTAGTTCTTTCCTCATCATTATCCCCAACTAAATTAGTTGTAGGATCAACTGGCATCCATCTATCTCCAAGCTTGATTTCCACCCACTCATGGCCTGCCCAGATTGGTTTTCCAATCTCACAGGATTTGAACAGTTTCTGCCCATCATCTCTGCGGGGAATATTTTTTATTGGACCTGGGCCTCCGCCGATATAATTATCAGGTCCGTTATTTGATAATGCTACTGTTAAGCCTGCTTCATGCGCTAAATAAAGATATGAGACAGCAAAATGTCTGCATTCGCCATAACCGAAACTGATTATATCGGAAAGCCTTAAACGGGGGTTTTTGGACCCTGCATCAGTAATGTGGTTTTTTACCCATTCTGCCTGTTGTGCATTTACTTGAGTAAGTTCTTGTAAAACCCATTCATATGGATACTGAATCTTTGAACGAAGTAACTCCAAAACCATCCGGGGACGTTTGACCTCAGCAGATTTTTTTATTTCATCTATTTGGGTTCTAATATCAGAAAGTGCAGGATTGTATATATCAAACTCAATTTTTTCAATAATCATACCAGGCCTAATTGATGTAGGTTCTTTCTGCATAGTAAGGGCAAATTCAAGAGGCGCTCCTGCACTTGATAATTGTACAAAGGGAGAAAAGGCTTCTATTGAGTTTTGTGTTGTTGAGAAAGCAAATGGGCGATTAGATGTTTCTGTCATGGAGGGTATTTTAGCAGATTCTTGAGAGTTCAGCAAACTATAGGGCAATTACGATTATTTGACAATTATGTAACCATTGTATATACTATAGTTACATATGACTACTGTAATTCATATCAAAGCTGATAAAGAAGTTAAAGAAAATGCCCAAAAGGCTGCTAAAGACTTGGGGCTTACTTTGACTGATGTCATCAATGCAGTGCTCCGGAATTTTATCCGAACCAGAGAGGTTATTTTTTCTGACATTCCCCAAATGACTCCTGAGTTGGAAGAAAGACTTAAAAAAGTTGAAGAAGATATTAAGCATAATCGCAATTTGTCTCCCAGCTTCAAGGATATGGATGAGGCTATTAAATATCTGGAAAAACAATGGTAGTTAAATATACCAAGGATTTTATTAAAGACTCCGGAAAGTTGAAGACAGGACAACAGGAAAAACTTAAGGTAAGATTACATTTGTTTGGTCAGGATCAATTTAATCCTGTTTTAAATAACCATGCTTTAAAGGGAAAATATTTAGGGTACAGAAGTATTAATGTTACAGGCGATTTGAGGGTGATTTTTTGGAAAAATAATGATGAAGTTATCTTTGCAGCCATAGATTCACATAGTAATTTATATAGTTGAATTTGTCTTTTTCAAATAGCTTTGCTATACTGCGACACGCTATGAGACAAGGCGGAGAGTTTTTAACCTCAGTAGGTGAATGGTATAAAAATAAATCACAACTTTTAAAACCGCCAACTCTGTCAAGACTGATGGGGGAAGAACGTGGTGGAGTGATTGCTTGGATGACAGTGCCCATTGGTGCCGCTACCATCTTGCTTGGTGCGTCAATGATTCTGGTTGGGAGCGCTGAGAAGGTTCTCAACCCTGAGGTGGCAATCTATAGTGGTGTGGCCCTTGCAGTTGTAGGAGCAGGATTGGTTATAGGGGGTTTACTGTTTGATGAGTAAGAGCTTATTTAGTATCTGCTACTTTTAAGTATTTCAACTAAATTTCTGCTAAAATTCCCTTATGAAAAGATTAGTTTTAGTGGATGGGAATGCACTCCTTCACCGGGCTTATCATGCCACACCTCCGCTTTCGATATTAATCCGGTTGTAATTCACCAGCCAGTTTTAGACCTTGGCTTTTATAAAAATGATCAAAGGAAAAAATTAAATCTGTACCTAGTTTTTCCGCAGTCGCTGCCACAACTGCATCAAAAATTGTATTCTTTTTTGATTTGCTTTCCTGAAATATTTTCCCCGCCCGGTGTTGTATCTTCTCGTCAATATATTCAACTGTAATGTCTCCCTGCAAATACTGATCATTTATTCTTTGTGCCGCTTCTGATAAATTTAAGACTCTATACAAAGATGTGGTAGCTTCCAAAATAGCGGTGTTTGGAAAAACAATAGTGATGTTTTGTTTGGTAAGATGGTTATTTATTTCTACAGCCTTTTTGTGATTTGCATCACGGGCCACTGCCAGGGCGATTAAGGCATCGGCATCCCCAACAGCGAACTTCATTTCCCTTTTTTCCCTCCCCAGGCATAATAATCATGATTTTTGGATACATCAGTCGGGGTGTTGGGTCGGGCGGGAGTTTTTTCAGCCATTCTGATTAGTGCTATTAGCCCTTTGTTTATAGGGGGTTGAGTCAAATCCAGACCTGTTTGTATAGCCTCGCGGATGACTTGGGCCTTAGCTTTATGCTTAGATTTGGCAGCGTAATTTAATTTTGTATTAAGATCTTCTGGAATATAAATATTGATTCTTAACATATATTTAATATACACCATCTACCTAGGCGATGTCAATATGACGATTTGCTATGCTGCAGGCGGCTTTATGATCTGTTAGAATTCCTTTATGAAGAGACTTGTGTTGATTGATGGTAATGCATTGCTTCATCGGGCTTATCATGCCACACCTCCTTTTACTACGTCATATGGTGAGCTGGTAAATGCTGTTTACGGTTTTTCTTCCATGATTTTAAAAGTAATTTCAGAACTAAAGCCTGATTATCTGGCAATTGCCTGGGATGAAAAAGGGCCGACTTTCCGGCATCAGGTCTATACCCAATATAAAGCCACCCGTGGGCCGGCTGATGATGGTTTATCCGGCCAATACAAGAGAGTGCATGAAATTGTCCATGCTTTTAATATTCCGGAATTTACACTTGCCGGTTATGAGGCAGATGATTTGATAGGGACGCTTGCAAATCAAGTAGGCAAACTACCAACTACCAACTACGAACTACTAACTATTATTGTTACCGGAGACCGGGATATCATGCAGCTTATAGATGAAAACATTAAAGTATTAATGCCTGCCCGCAATGCTACCTCGCCCGATAACGCTACATCGTTGCGAGCGGGGCATAGCGTTGCAGGCGGGCCCAAAAAAACCATGACAGATGTAGGGTTATACGGGGTAGAGGAGTTTGTGGCAAGGTATGGTTTTTCGCCTTTGCAGCTTCAAGATTATAAAGGCCTGGCAGGGGATGCATCAGATAATATTCCCGGAGTACCGGGAATAGGGGACGTAACAGCCACAAAGTTAATTCATCAATTTGGTTCCATAGAAGAAATATATAAGCCGGAGAATTTGAAGAGTTTGCCGGAAAGGATACAAAGACTGCTTTCAGAGGGTGCAGAATCAGCAGTAATGAGCAAAAAACTGGCTACGCTGGATTTAAATGCACCAATTAAGCTGGATTTGGGGAAGTGTGTAGTGCATGATTTTGATAAAGAAAAGGTGGTTAAGCTGTTTGAGGAGCTGGAATTTAAGAGTTTAATTGCCAGGGTGCCGGATGTTGGTGAGGCGGCTCGCCTGGCCGCGAAAAACCATTCGACTGATGGATCCAGGGCAGTGCCTGATGTCATTCTGGTAAGCCCCGAAGGGGCGCATCCAGAATCAACGAATCAAACAGATTCTGGTCTCGCTATGCTCGCCAGAATGACAGAAAAGAACAACATTACATCTGTTTTAGATAAAGCTGTAGAGTCAGTCCTTAAAAAAATGTCAGAGGCGGGGGTATTAATTAATCTCAAGTTTTTAAGCAAGTTTGGCAAATCACTCAAAGGCAGATTAGTCAAAACAGAGAAAGATATTTACTCAAAAGTCGGACACGAGCTTAATTTAAACAGCCCAAAACAGTTGTCAGAAGTGCTATTTGATGAGCTTAAATTGCCGGTTATCAGAAAAACCAAAACCGGACGCTCTACGGATGAGGCAACTTTGCATGAGCTTTCAGTTGCGCACCCTGTTATCCCTTTGCTTTTGGAATACAGGCAGCTTTTTAAGCTGGTTTCCACCTATATTGATGCTTTGCCAAAATTTGTAGGGGAAGACAAAAGGATTCACTCGGTTTTTAATGTAGAAGGAGCAGCTACAGGCAGGATTTCTTCCAAAGAACCTAATTTACAAAATATTCCGGTTAAAGGCGAAGAAGGAGGAGAGATTAGAAAGGCATTTATTGCACCTAAAGGTAAAATTTTGCTTGGGGCAGATTATTCTCAAGTAGAACTTAGGATCATGGCTCATTTAGCAGACGATCCGGGACTCAAAAAAGCCTTTGAGCAAAAATTAGACATCCACGCTTTAACTGCTTCAAAAATTTTTAAAGTAGATATTGATAAAATCACCAAACAACAAAGAATGGTTGGTAAGACTATAAACTTTGCCACCCTTTACGGTCAGGGACCCCATGCGCAGTCGCGGCAATTGGGGATATCGTTTGAGGAAGCTAGGGCGTATATAGTTGAATATTTTGAGCAATTCCCAAATGTGCGGCAATGGATGGAGAAAACTTTGGAGTTTGGCTATGAAAAGGGATATGTAGAAACTATCTGGGGAAGAAAAAGGTATATTCCGGAACTAAAAGTTGGTAACAGGATGATAAAAGCAGCAGGAGAGCGGGCAGCTGTAAATCATCCGGTACAAGGATCTGCAGCGGATATGATCAAAAAGGCAATGGTGGAAATTGACAAAGAGTTGTCAGGGTACAGGGTGCAGGATACAGGAAAGCACTATAATCTAAAACCTGTAACCTGTAACCTCATTCTCCAGGTCCATGATGAACTTCTATTTGAATGTAGTCCGAAATCAGTCAAAGAAACAGCTAAAATGGTCAAAGAAAAAATGGAAAATGCCTTAAAACTTTCTGTGCCGGTAGTAGCAGATTTAAAAGTTGGCCCCAATTGGGGAGAAATGAAAGTTTTAAAGTAATCGCTCGCTTGACAATTGATAATCAGCTTTGTATAATACAGTATATACATG
>JACPEY010000001.1 GCA_016183245.1 Candidatus Daviesbacteria bacterium | reverse complement strand
AGAAAATGTACGCCTATTGTATTTAACTTTACCCCTACAAAAATTGGGGATTATCAAATTACCTGTGCCATGGGAATACCGAGAGGGGTAATCAGAGTAAATTAATTATGAATATCAAATTTAAAGTTTCAGGCATGCACTGCAACTCTTGTGTGATGTTAATTAAAGGTGAATTAGAAGATTTACCTGGGGTAAGCTCTATAGAACTTGATTTCAAATCCGGCCAAGGTTCTGTAAATATAGATACCGACCTGACCACTCCGGATAAGGTTGTAACCGCTGTTTCGGATTTAGGTTACAAAATAGAATTAGGGGAAAAAGATAATGGATAATCAAAAAATCAATCTGTCTCTTTCTGGTATGCATTGCACATCTTGTGCTGGAATAATTGAGAAAGCTTTAAAAAAAGTTTCAGGTGTTAAAGAAGCCCGCGTTAATTTTACTGCTGAAAAAGCTTCAGTTTTGATTGATTCAAGCTTGCCTTCAAAAGATCTGCTTTTGGAAGCAGTAAAAAAAGCAGGTTACAAAGCAACTATCTTAGATGGCAAAGATACAGAATTTGAAGCGCGCAAGCAAAAACAGGAAATATCACTTTTGTTTAAAAAATTTATTGCCTCTTTTACTTTAAGCTTGCCAATGCTTTATTTTATGTTCCTGGAGTTTTTCAAAGGACTTCCTGGTGGTTTATTATTACTCCCATATATAGGAATTACTTCTTTTATCCTAGCTACTCCTGTTCAATTCATCCTTGGTAAGGGTTTTTATAAAGGAATGTGGTCGAGCTTAAGGATGAAAACATTCAACATGGATAGTTTAATTGCAATCGGCACTTCAGTTGCTTACTTTTATAGTTTATTTAACTTTATTAGCTACTACATACTCAATAAATCAATCTTAGGAATAAGCGGAGCAAAAATACCGGATTTATACTTTGAAACAGCAGCCTTCTTAATTACTTTTGTCATTTTAGGCAAATGGCTGGAAGCTAAAGCTAAAGGGAAAACTTCTGATGCAATTAAAAAGTTAATGGGTCTTCAGGCTAAAACAGCTAGGGTAATCCGAGATGGAGAAACTTTAGATATTCCGATTGAGCAGGTAATCAAAGGCGATCTGTTAATGGTAAGGCCTGGAGAAAAAATACCAGTTGATGGAGTTATTATCAATGGTAATTCTTCTGTAGATGAATCAATGATAACCGGTGAGAGTATGCCGGTAGAAAAGAATATTGATGACCAAGTCATTGGCGGAACAATCAATAAAACCGGCAGTTTCCAATTTACTGCAACCAGAGTAGGATCTGAAACAACTCTCTCCCAAATCATCCGTTTGGTGGAGGAAGCCCAAGGATCTAAAGCCCCTATCCAGGCATTTGCTGATAGGATCTCTGCCTGGTTTGTTCCAGCAGTTATAGGAATTGCAGCTTTAACCTTTATTACTTGGTTCTTCTTGCTTGGTGCTTCTTTGTCTTTTTCTTTGATGGCTTTTACTGCAGTGATAGTGATTGCTTGTCCTTGCGCTTTAGGATTAGCTACACCTACAGCTATTATGGTAGGAACTGGTAAAGGAGCAGAGCATGGTATTTTAGTTAAAGGAGGAGAACCTCTGGAAAGCGCTTGTAAAGTAAATGCTATTATTTTTGATAAAACCGGAACATTAACAAAAGGCAAGCCTGAGGTAACCGATATAGAAAGCTTAAGCAATTTAAGTGAAGATGAAATTTTAAAGATCACCGCCAGCATAGAGAAACAATCAGAACACCCTTTAGCCGAAAGTATTTATACTTATGCCCAGCAAAAAAATCTTAGCCTAAGTGAAGTCGAAGGATTCAAAGCTATTCCAGGTCATGGTGTTTCAGCAAGTATTAACGGTAAAACTTATCATTTCGGAAACCGCAAGCTTATTAGTGAAGTAGTTAGCTTGTCTATTGATAGAGCAGATCGTAAGATGTCGCGTTTAGAAGATCAAGGTATAACAGTTATGATTTTAGCATCTGATAAGGAAATCTTAGGACTTGTGGGAGTAGCTGATACTGTTAAAGAAACATCAAGCGAAGCTATCGAAAAATTACAAAGAATGGGCATTGAGGTATGGATGATTACCGGAGATAATGGGCGTACAGCAAAAGCTATTGCTCAACAAGTAAGTATTATAAATGTTTTAGCAGAAGTGTTACCAGAAGATAAGGCAAATGAGGTTAAAAAACTACAAAGCACGGGCAAGAAAGTAGCTATGGTAGGAGACGGCATTAATGATGCACCAGCCTTGGCACAGGCTGACTTAGGTATAGCTATGGGTTCTGGAACAGATGTAGCTATGGAAACAGGAGGAATTGTCATTATTAAAAATGACCTGAGGGATGTTGTCCATGCAATTTCTTTGTCCAAAGAAACAATGAGCAAAATTAAACAAAATATGTTTTTTGCCCTTTTTTACAATATCATTGGAATTCCTGTTGCAGCCAGAGTCTTTACTTCTATTGGTCTTGTTTTAAAACCTGAGTTAGCAGGTCTAGCTATGGCTTTAAGTTCTATATCTGTTGTTAGTAATTCTCTGCTTCTTAGACGTTTCCGACCTGGAAGAACTAATTATCTTTCAATAATAGCTCCAGCTGTCATGATCATACTATTTACATTTATCTTCTTTGAATTTGCCCGCTTTAGCTCTAATAGGTAAGGATTTTACCAAAAGATTTGGAAGGGAAAATTCCTTTTTCTTTCTTCAATTACTTTATACAATTCCTCCAAATTCTATTTTTACTTCTGCTCCAAAAATATACAAAACCTTTATCTTTGGTTTTTTGCAAAACTTCCTTATTTATATATCCCATATTTTTTTCAAAATTAATATTCATAATTAACTCCTTATCGGAATATTTTTACTCCTCAGATAATCTTTTAACTTTAAAAATGATAAAACTACACACTGACTGCCAAATTCTTTTGCACAATCAGAAATCAATTTGGGATTTTTAAATGCTCCAGTGTTGACTGATACTTTGTCCGCTCCTGCCCTAATATCTAAAAACACTAATTCATCTGCTCCCTCATCAGAGTACTTTTTAGCCAATTTCACTGGATCTCCAGCATCCCTAAAATTTATAATGGCTTTTCCAGGCTTAGCACGTTTTGTTTGAACTATTAAACCCATTTTCTTTAACTCATTATATAAATCACAAGCTTTATAATAATTAAGCATTAATCTTCTTTGAAATAGGGAAGGACTTACATGGGTGTATTCCTTCATTAATTCTATTGCATCTCTTAAAAGATCATTATCTATCTTATATTTCCCCATACCTATAATTCTCTTCCAAGTTATTCGTATTTTGTAATAAAATCGCAGAGTTTTATGCTTAAGGTGGTTAATCTAAATTCTTTTCCTGTCCTTATCCCTGATTTATCGGAATAGGTTCTCCCCGACAAAAGTCCGAGCTCAACAAGTTTAGGATCAGCCGCGCTTATAAGTTCTGGTAAACCATAACCAATTTTCTCTGATACAGTATTAACCCAATCCCCAAAAGCATTTATCCCTGTATTAACATTCTCTACATCGTCACCAAGATATATTTTGTAGCATGCTCCAAGTATCAATATATCAATGGAGTTTAATTTTTTGCACAGTAATAGAAATTGATATGCTACTTCTTCTTGTCGTGCATCCATGTCAATTGATACACCTGAAAAAAATATTGACTTCATTGCTTTAAAACGTTCATCGTCCGGTGCTTCATTATCTATGAACTTCAACAATTCGTTCAGAGATGCTTTATTTTTTCCTGAAGCGTAGTAATCTTCTTTTATCCTTCCTTTTTTAATATACTCCTGGAGTTCTCTCCCTAATTGAGTTAAAAGATTGAATTTGATAGAGGCTTGTACTATTCTCCCAGCAGAAAGCTTCCAATCTCCCATACTTGAAGCAAGGAATCCAGTAAGAAACTCCGCTATTTTAATAGAGGGTTGTTGTACAAGCTCAGCTAAATCTTTTGGATTCAAAAGGTTTACTATTCTCTTACTCATGGGTTCTTTATCCTAATTTTTTACACCTTTCACAACTGCAATCTCTTCCGATGTAAGGCCGTAGAGGTTACAAAACATTCGGTTAGCTTTTATGTTTAGTTTCTTCCCACTCTCTTGCCGCTTCTTCAGTTGTTCGGTTTCCAACCTGAACTATATGCCCTTTGGGCCATTTTACCTGATGTTGGGTTTCTCGTCTTTCTAAATCATTAGTAATCCCGCTGTGAACTATTTTTTGTTTGACCTTAAAATCATATTTATATGTATTTCTAATTGGCATAAAGAATCACCTCCTTGACATTCAAAAAATGTTGTATTATTATTACAACAGACATGACAAAAAGTCAAGCTCCAACTATTCAAACATTCGGAGAATTTTTCAGACAAAAGAGGGTTGCTATTGGTTTTACCCTTCGATCTTTTTGTGAAAGATATGGTTACGACCCCGGGAATATCAGCAGACTCGAAAGAAATATTCTTTCCCCAAGTATAGATAAACAAAAACTTGAAGGATATGCTGTCGCTTTAAAAATACCCCGAGATAGTGAGGAATGGACCATATTTTTTGACCTTGCTCATGCTGCTAAGGGTAAAATCCCGACAGATATTTTACAGCAACCAAACTCGATAAAATATTTACCCTTACTTTTCAGAACTGCCAGAGGTCAAAAACTCTCTAAGAAGAAACTACAAGAATTGGTTGATCTCCTCAATAAATAAATGAGCTTTCCTATAAAACATCTTACTTACCAAAAAATTGGTCAAATTGCAGATGAATTTTTAGCCAAATACCATCCAAAATTATTACTCCCTATTCCAATTGAGGAAATTGCCGAAAATAAACTGAACTTAAAAATATTAGAGGAGATGGATCTTAAGAAAAATTACGATGTTGATGGTTTTCTTACCTCAGATCTGGAAAATATCTTCATTGATTTTAATTTGTACATGAATTTTGAAAACAGAACGAAATTTACTATTGCACATGAACTTGGACACTTTGTCCTACATGGAGAACTATTCAAAAAATTAAGCATAAACTCGGTTGAAACGCTTAATACATTAACATCAAAAATTACAGATGAAGAATACAGTTGGCTTGAATATCAGGCTTACAGTTTTGCAAGTCAAGTTTTAGTTCCAAAAAAAGCACTTTTTGAAGAAATAGTGAAAAGGCTAGGGAAAATACCTCAATTGGAAACTCCCGAAGTTTTAGCGACTATTGCCCAGGATTTATTAGATGTTTTTCAAGTTTCAGGAGAAGTTATTTTAAGGCGCTTGCAAAAGGAAGGAATAGTAAAATCTAATTCTTAGTATATTCTCCCTTCACAATGGCAATTTCTTCCCTTCGACTAACTCAGCTAGCCGGCGTTAGGCCGTAGAGTTTATAAACTAATTGATCAATCTGATTTTTGAGGGTATCCTGTTTTTCTTTATCAATTATTAATAAATTTTTTAGTTCAGTCACACTTATCTTTTCTTCATTTAACTGTAGTTCATTTTTATTGAATTGCTCCTGAATAATTCTGTTAATTAATTTACTCGACCTTTTTATGGGAAGTCTGAGTTCCTTTAAATCTCTACCCAAGATTAACAGATCATCTCTTACCGCAACATTATCAGTTTTTTGTATCATTACCCTAGAAAAATCAACGAAATCCGAAAGTCTTTTATCTTCCAGAGTCAACATCTTCTCAGTTCTCTTTATAATCTCATTCTTAATGGCCTGGTTGTCTCCATTAATTTTTGGCACACGGACAAACTCTTTAACTGCAGTAGTTGAAACCAAAAAGTCTTTTTCGTTCTCGTTTCTTAAATTAGAGTCTAGAACAAAGCGAATTATTGGCGAGTTAAGTAATGAAAAAAGATATAGTATTTCATTTTTATTTTCGCTTCCAATAGCGCAAATCTGATTTCTCGCCCAAATAACCTGCTTAGAAGTGAAATGAAATTTATGAGGATTTGCATAAGACCAAATAATTTTGAATTTACTATCTAATAAATTATAACCTTGGTTCGCTTGTCTCAGTTTTATTATGTGTGGAGAATTACCAGAACGCATATTTGGCCAAAACCCTCTATAATCTTTAACAGTCCAAAAATTAGAATTTAACTTAGGATAATAGTAATATTCTTCATCAGGTCTTTCTTTTAACAATTTTCTTTCATCTATGTCATAACCACTATCAAAGAAGAATTTACTCTTTAAATAATGTAATGCTAAAGAGTGTTCATAGTAAATCGAAATTCCCTCAGAAGCTTTTTTGTATGCCTCGTAAAACTCTATAGATTTCTTATTTTGTTTAATAAAATTCCAATTAGCCACATTCTGTAATAATCTTAATTGTAAAATTTTATTTTTAGATACTTTTTTATTAACCAAAATATTGTTAAGTGTTTTTTCTATATCATCCTTTGGATCGAGATAATTAATTATCTCTACCTCATGTAAGGAGGTAGGCAGTTTTCTTGATATAAGGATGATCAAACTTGAAGTAGCAACCGGTTTATTTTGTGTTAAACCCCTTCCTATAAACATTTTCCCGCTAAATGTGATAATTTTCTCAATCGTAGTGAATTTTGCCAGATGGTAACGCAGAACATCAAGATCACCTGCTGTCAGGATTGTTTGTGGAATAATATAGCAAAGTTTACCATTATCTTTTAGTAGAGCTATACCTAATGCTACAAAGAAAGCATATAGATTGGGATTAGGACGATATTTTTTGGTACTATCGGGTATACTGTGAAGATTAACTCCATAAATATTATTTAGTTTTGCTTTACCTTGTTTCATCAGTTCAAAAATTAAGACTTTCTGTCTAGCGCACTCGTTATAGCTCACGTAAGGAGGATTACCAATGACATAATCAAAGCGATAGCGACGAATTTGTGCTTGATTTTCTAAACTTTTTTTCATTTCACCTAAATCATCTTCATTGCGAACATAGCTAGAGTAACCAAAATCCAGTTTTTCAGTAAATAAAGGTACTTGTCCTGGATGCCATTGGACTTTCTGGAATTCTATGTTCATGTCATTTAGGGTATTACGTATGGCTGTATCCATAAATTCAGCTATACTATCTTTTGTTTTAAACATCTTTATTTTTTTATCAACTGGATTGTTATACTTCTCGTTAATAATAAGAGGAAGCATTCTCATTAAAATATTCATTTCTGCCAAATATAAGGGGAATTCTTCTATATCCAAACCAAAAATATTATTATTTACTAACTCCTCTATTCTCTTTGAAGAGTCTTCTGATCCATTAGGTACCGCATTTATAACCTGATCTGTTGCGCGATAAAGGAAGGTTCCACTACCGCAGGATGGATCGATTAGAGAAATATAATCGCCATCTGGATCATGTTTTAGTCGCTGTTGAATCTTTTCTGGTTCATAACCTATCTCTCGAAGCATAAAATTAACGACAGCAGGGTCTGTAAAATATTGTCCCTTCTTTGCTTCCTCATATAGTTCCTTCAAATAATTTTCGTAAATATAGCCAAAGATTTCATTTTGAATGTTAGAAAAGTTGAATTTTTTAATGAAGACAAAAATATCTAACCAGGGAGAAATATCGGAAAGTTTATTTTCTACCTTGTGATAAAGCTGCAGGAGTGTTTGGTTAATAAACTTCTGTTCTTCAGCGAAAGGACGATAGATGTTTTCTGAAATTTGTGTAGAAATTCCATCAATAATGCCAAGAATATCCTTGTAGCGATTTCCTTTGAGATATTCATGAATTTTCTTAACGCTATTATTAAAGTCTTCATAAAAATTACCAAAGCCGTTATCTACCAATGTTTTATAAAGGATAAACTGGATGATATACGCATAGGTAATTTCAATTGCCTTCTTTTCTTTTTCTTTTTTCTCCAAGTTAGTAAAATATCCCTCAACCTGTAATTTATTTTTAAAGCTCTTGATTAACTTAGTTATATCCTCGAAAAATATTTGTCGGTGTGCATCTACAGGCAATCTCTCAATTTCTTTAAGGAACGAGAGCTGACCTTGTGGTTCAAAGAACGAGAGATAATAAAACTCCGGCTTTATATACTCTTTCCAAAACTCTAGAAAAAGATCTGTTTCTTCTAAGATTTGATTTAAATTAAACTCACGATAGATATTGTTGTTGTAAAAACGCCAAGTAAATCCATCAGTTAAAATTCCATATTCCTTGTTATAATCTTTTTGATAACTAAAGAGCTGTTGGACGCCCGCTTTAATCTTTCCGAAACACTCAACCTCTAGGGGAACAACAATATCCGAATCTATATAAATTACAAAATCAGCTTTTCTTCTCTCTTTAGCTTTATCTTCATGAATGTATTCTTTTTTTCTTGACTCCAAATTTGTCGATAAGGATCCTGCTGTTAAGGAAAATAGCTCTTCGCTTTCTAAACAAGCTCTAATGAAACTTTGAACTCCGGAACCCACCTCTTGATTTCTGTAATAATCTTTTTCTTTAGCCCATTTACTTTTTATATTTTTAATGGTCATATCTTAATTCTTGTATCTGCTTCATTTAATTGCATTATTTCTCCATTTCTACATTCATCTGATATAAATCAGTTCTTGAATTATATTACTTGATCCAAGATAATTCATCCGCTAAAAAATGAGCGAGGAAAAACAGTACCTGGCTAATTTTGTATTGAAGAAGAGATTTTAGACCTAGCTCAAAGATTAAAAATTGCAAAGTTAATTTTAGAAGAGAAAACCTATGACGAGATAGCTGAAAAAGTTGGAACAAGTACTTCAACTGTTTCTAAAAAGGTGGATTACAAAAAGTATTGCGAAGCACGCTACATACAAAAAGCCGTTGACATTTCTGCATTTTAAAATATATAATTGAATATATGCTCAATCGTTTATATATTCAAATGCACAAGGACCACCCTCATTACTTAACTGATTCTAAATTTCTATCATTGCAAAAGAAAATAAAATTATCTGATGAGGAAGAAGAGCTTCTAAGAATTGTCCGTAACCTTTCCGATCCTACTAAGCTTAAGATTTATCTATTGCTTACAAAAATTAAATCCATGCCTGTAACAGATATCGCTCAAATTTTAGGTCTTTCTCAATCTGCTATTTCCCATGCTTTGACTGATTTAAAAAATTTAGGTCTAGTTGAAAATTATCGCTGTGGACAATTAATCTGTTACTGCCTAAATAAGACTTGGAAGAAAAAGAGACTTTCAAGTTTTTTAGAAAAATTTTAATATGAAATTTTTTAATGTTTTTATCATTGCATCAATAGCTATAATTGCAATAGGTTTTATATTTTTAAAAGGCGTTTTTAATACCTCATCAAATATTGCTAAAACTGAAGATTCTAATGCTCCTGTTTTGATGGACCTAATGAACTATATAGATTATTCAGAGCAAAACCAACTGAATGCTCAAAAAATTGGCAGACCAGTTCTATTTTTTGCAGCGACACTGTGGTGCCAGACCTGTACTCAACTGGATAAAGAGATTAAAGAAAGAGCAGGAAGTTTACCATCAGATGTAACGATATTAAAGGTTGATTATGATAATGATCGGGAGATGAAAAGAACGTGGGGAGTGACTACACAGCATACCTTAATACAGCTTAATAGTAACGGAAGCGAGGTAAACCGATGGATTGGCGGTAATTTTGATGCCTTATTGCAAAACCTAAGATGAAGCAAGCTTCTTGCTTCGTAATAAACTTATGTTCTTACTAATGCCGATTGCTTTTATATCAGGAATATTAACAGTTTTTTCACCTTGTGTTCTGCCGATACTCCCTGCTGTTTTGGCAAGCGGCATTGATGGAAATACCAGAAGGATAAAAGGAGTAATTATTGGTTTAGTAATTAGCTTCACTATTGCTTCGCTCTTTTTAGCAACACTTGTTAGGGTTTTAGGTATTCCCGCAGATACCGTCAGAACTCTAGCAGTAGTGCTTCTAGCCATATTCGGATTAAGCTTAGTATTTTCTATTATCTGGGAAAAAGTTCAAATCTGGATTGAAAGGTATTGGCATTTTCAGCCAATACAAAACCAAACAGGTGGATTCTGGGGTGGATTTTTAACAGGCACAAGTTTAGGGATTGTCTGGACACCCTGTATTGGTCCGGTTGTAGCAGCTATGGCAACACTGGCTGCTGTCAGTTCATTTTCCTTAACTATGGTGCTCATTGTGTTTGCTTATGCTTTAGGAGCAGGCGTTCCTTTATATTTTATAGCCAAGGGCGGTAGTGCAGCTTCTCAGAAGTTAGCCTTTTTTAAAACTGAAAGCCAAAAGATTAGACAGATATTTGGAATAATTATTCTAGCAACCGCACTTTTTATTTGGACAGGAGCAGACAGAGTTTTACAGGCATGGACTTTAGCTACTCTACCAGAAAGTTGGACTCAAATTGCGACTACTTTTGAAAGTAGATTTAAGATTGATACTCAGCCTAACCAGCAAATGCCAAAAGTAAAACCCGGGGAAACAGTTGTAAGAAAAACATCTTTACAAAATGATTTTACCGGAGCAAAGGTAAAACCAGAAGACCTTTTGCAGGGTTGTTTTGGTCAAGATTGTATCCCCTCTATAGAGAATCCAAAATTTGAGTCTTCAGAGCAAGCTAGTTGGTTAAAAGATGAAGATACTGTCTTTGCAATTGATTACAAAGGAGTACAGAGAGTTTATCCTCAAAGAATTTTAAACTGGCATGAAATAGTAAATGACGTCATAGCAGGTGATCCCATTGCTGTTACTTTTTGCCCTCTATGCGGAAGTGCATTAGCATTTGAGAGGAAAGTTTCTGGAGTAATTACAGAGTTTGGAGTATCGGGAAAGCTCCATAATTCTGATTTAGTAATGTATGACAGATATGAGGGGAATTTGTGGCAACAAATTACAGGTGCAGGTATTGTTGGACCATCTGCTCGGAGAAATGAAACTTTAAAACAGGTTCCAATTATTACTACAACTTGGGGAGAATGGAAAAAAGAACATCCTAGTACGGGAGTTCTTTCAAGAAATACAGGATTTAGTAGAAATTATGACCAACATCCGTATGGCACATACGAACAAGATGACCAATTACTTTTTGGAGTAAAGGGATTAGACAAGAGTCTTCAGATAAAAACTGTAGTTTATGGAATAGAGATTGATGGTAACTCTAAAGCTTACCCTGAAAGTGTTTTTGATGAGAAAAAAGTTATTGAAGATACTGTTGGAAATGTAGCGATAAGATTGGAAAGAACGCAGTCCGGACAAATTAAGGTTACCAATTTACAAACAAATGAAGAAATAATACCTATTAGGCTATTCTGGTTTGCTTGGGCAGCATTTCATCCAGATACTAAATTGTACATTAAATCAGTTGACAAGAATTTTCAAAGAGTGTATTATTTGAATAATCGTTCAAGTACTATGATCAAGTATAATCAGATTAAAAGAGAATTAAAGAACAGGAAAAAACTAATCGCTTGTGCACAGCAACTTGGAGTTGTTGGAGACGCTACCCGCTTAAAGATTTGTTATCTCCTTTGTCATTATCCTGAAGTTTCTGTTGGTGAAATGGCAGAAATTCTGGATGCTTCTATATCTGTGGTTTCCCATAGTGTAAAGAAACTTTTAGATCTTGGTATGGTTGAAAGAAGAAAAGAAACACAAACAGTCTATTACTCCTTAAAGAATTGTGAATTTACTAAAACACTAAAGGATTTCATTACATAACTTATGCAGAAAGATCATCCAAAATTAAACAAAGGAGGTGAAAATATATGATGGGACATGGAAAACACGATAACTGCATGATGTGTAAAATGGGTAAAACTATTGGTATGATAGGAAAGTGTACAGATAAAAACTGTACCAATCCAGTTCATAAAAAAGAGAAAGAGGAGGAAATTAAAAAAAGTGAGTAGTAAAAAGAAACTTATTTTTTATGGAGCTACCTGGTGTCCGGATTGTAGTTAAATTATGAGCAATCAGTATGACTTAATAATTATTGGTGGTGGAGCAGGAGCTTTTGCTGCTGCTATTAAAGCCAATGAGCTTAAAGCTATAACTCTGATGGTTAATCAGGGCCTTCCTTTAGGTGGAACCTGTGTCAATGTTGGTTGTGTACCGTCCAAAACACTTCTTTGGGCAGGAGAAGTAATGCATCTTGCCAAAAGCCATAATATTTCGGGTCTTGATATAGAAGTTAAAAATTTTGATTTCTCAAAAGTTATTCAACATGAACTTGATCTGGTAGCTAGATTAAAAGAAGAAAAATACCAAAAAGTCTTAAGTCAGCTAGAGTATGTGACACATGTAGAAGGACAAGCAACATTTACTTCCTCAAATGAAATCGAAGTAAATGGACAAAAGTATCAAGCTAAGAAATTTATTATTGCTGCTGGTTCTACTGCTACTGTTCCACCTATTGGTGGTATCAGAGAAGTAGGATTTCTAACCCATATTGAAGCATTAAAGCTTAAGCAACAACCAAGAGAGCTAATTGTAGTTGGTGCTGGTCCAGTTGGTTTAGAGTTTACACAAATGTATGCTCGTTTTGGTACAAAAGTCACGATTCTTCATAGAGGATTGTCCATTTTTAGAGGCGAAGAAGAATTAACCACAAGATTGGCAAAGTTACTGACCAATGAGGGGATTACGATTAAAACGGGCGTACAAGTGCAATCTGCTCGCAAAGAGGGTGACAAAAAGGTTGTTTCCTATCTTGTTGAGGAGAAACAGGAAGAAGTGTCAGCTGATGAAATCTTACAGTCTCACATTTATTCTGTGGGCGATATTACTAATGGTCCATTAAGGCTTGAGACAACAGCCGGCAGAGAAGGAACATTAGTGGCAGAAAATGCTCTGAAAGGTACCCAAAATAGCATTGATTACAACAGTGTTCCCTGGACTATTTTTACAGATCCGCAGCTAGCCGGAGTCGGGTTTACGGAAAAAGAGCAAATGAAAAGGTTCGGCACTTGTATGTGTAAAACTGTATCGTTTAAAGATGTTCCAAAAGCTCTTATCATCAATAGAACCGAAGGGCTTATCAAAATGGCAATTCATCCTGAGACAAAACAGATCATGGGGGTGCATATCCTTTCCCCAAATGCAGGAGATTTAATCGCAGAAGCAATGGTGCTTATAAAGAATAAAAATACGATTGATGATGTGGTAAACTCCCTGCCTATGTTTCCAACTTTATCTGAAGCAATTAAAATTGCAGCGTTGTCTTTTACCAACGATATCA
Organism: Candidatus Daviesbacteria bacterium; assembly: GCA_016183245.1. GTDB lineage: Bacteria > Patescibacteriota > Microgenomatia > Daviesbacterales > UBA10151 > UBA10151. The sequence goes on along the minus strand of JACPEY010000001.1, from coordinate 13,575 downwards.
CCAAACTTAGCTGTTGTATTTAGCTATGAACAGAAAGAAGAGCTTTAATTGAAGTCTTAGGTAAAAAAGAAACTGATGTAGTACATGTTAGAATTTAATAGTCTAATATGAAAAAATTTGATGTTTTAGTTGTGGGTTCAGGAGCCGGTCTTGAGGTGGCGTCATTTGCTGCAGAGCAAGCTTTGTCTGTTGCAATAGTGGAGGAGGGTTCGTTAGGTGGGACATGTCTTAACAGGGGTTGTATCCCCTCTAAAATGTTGATTCACAGTGCCGATGTGGCAGAAACTATTAAAGAAAGTGCTAAGTTTGGCATTAAGAGTAAGATTGAGAGTATTGATTTTGCATCAATTGTTAAAAGAGTTTCAGAAGTTGTGGATACGGATTCAAGCGGAATTGAACAAGCAGTAAGAAAAAGTGGCAACCCTGTTTTGTATAAAGTCAGAAGTAAATTCATTGGGCATAAACAAATGAAGGTTGGAGATCCTTCGACAGGCTCAGGACAAGTTGAACAAATAGAAGCAGACAAAGTTTTTATTGTGGGAGGTACCCGTCCTGCTACTCCACCGATTCCGGGTCTTGAGAATACACCTTACCTTGATAGCACAAGGGCTTTAAGACTAGTTAGTCAACCAGAACATCTGGTAGTTATAGGTGGAGGTTATATAGCCGCAGAACTGGCTCATTTTTTTGGCTCATTAGGAACAAAAGTAACAATTCTTGTTCGGGGTAATGTAATGCTTTCTAACGAAGATGAAGAGATTGCGGCTTGGTTCACCAAAGAATTTTCTAAAAAGCACAATATTTTATTTAATGCTGAAACAGAGGCAGTTTCACATCAAAATGGTAAATTCATCATAAAGCTTAAAAGTGAGGAAGGGAAATTAGAGGCTGATCAGCTCCTTGTCGCTACGGGAAGAGCACCCAATACAGACATACTGAACGTTAAAGCAACAGGAGTGGATATAGATGATAAAGGATATATTAAAGTAAATGAGTATTTAGAAACAAACGTAGATGGGATATGGGCTTTTGGAGATATAGTAGGAATTTTACCATTCAGGCATACAGCCAATGACCAGGTAGGTTTTGCCATCAGAAACGCTTTTACAGATAAAAAAGTGCCTTTTGATTATTTTGCCATTGGCCATGCTGTTTTTTCTTCACCCCAAGTAGGTGGTGTTGGTAAAACAGCACAAGAGCTTAAAAGAGAAGGTATATCTTATAAAGTTGGTAAAGCAGAACTTAAAGATACAGGTATGGGTGGAGCTTTGCAGGAAAATGGTTTAGCGAAAGTGTTAGTTTCGGAGCAGAATAATATTTTAGGCGTTCATATTATTGGGCCTAATGCTTCCATTTTAATCCATGAGGCCATAGTTGCTATGAAGGCAAATGGAAAAGTGGAGGCAATTACAAATTCAGTTTATATCCACCCTGCTTTACCAGAATGGCTACAAAGAGCATTTTTTGATATTGGATAACAAAAATAATTATGTACGACGAAAAGAAACTTTTAGAATTTAGAAAACAAAAGGATGAGGCTTGGAAAAATGATAAAGAATCTCCCTTAACCGAAGAACAAAGGAGAGATTTTAAAGGGCTTGATTACTTTCCTGCCAACCCAGATTTAAGTTTCGAGCTAACACTCGATAAAAACCTTCCCGATGTAGGCAAGGAGGTAATTATTAAAACCACAGGTGGAGAGGAGCAAGTTTATTTAAGAGCTGGAAAAATTACATTTACAGTTGAGGGGAAAGAGATAGAGGCCTTAGTTTTTGAAGATCCAGAGCAAGAACAGTTTCAGTATTATTTACTCTTTAGAGACAAAACAACCGGAAAAGAAACTTATAAAAACGGCAGGATGCTGCAAATTCCTAAAAAAGCCCTTCGACATAGCTCAGGGCAGGGAGATAAATTAGTAATTGATTTTAACTACGCCTACAATCCATACAGTTCTTATAATGACAGGTGGGATTGCCCAATAACTCCGGAGGAAAACGTTTTACCAATTCCTATTAAAGCCGGAGAAAGGAAGCTTAAATGAACAAAAAAATTTTTAGGACTACTTGAGCACTGTCCAGTTGGAGGATTCGTCTTGGTTGCTAAAGTAAGGTCCTTCGTCTTGGTACTGGCACAGGTTTTGATCTCGCTTTGCTTTTGAAATTATCAGATCAGCTTTTGTTGCAATCCCCTTTTGTTGGTATTGAGCGAAAACCGCATCGCTCATGTAAGTAAAAACAGAGTCTAAGTCTGCAAACGGGTCTGTCCAGTTGTCAATTGTTTTAGGAGGAAACCCGCTTTTGCCGTACACAATATCAAAAGAGTCTCCCCGATTTTGCGAAACCGCAAGCCAGCCAATTAGTTCTCCTGCTTTTACTTTGTCTCCTAACTTTAGATCTGGCCGAATGTCTATATGCTGGACGCTAAAACTCCATACTCCCAAAGGCGGCACTAAGCCAAAAATCTGCATGGGTGTAATCCACATCTCGCCTTCAAGGTTCATGTTGGGTTCTGCGCGGACATCGGCAACAAACCCGTCGTAGGGCGAGTATATCTCAACAGTCTTTGCTTTATTAAATTCCGGCTTTACCCAAAAGTAATGCTTCATGTTTCTTTTATTTTCTGAACCGTTTTGAGGAACAGTAACGTGGCCAGCGCAGCTTCGGTATCTGGAAATCCTTTCTATTTTACTAAGATCGGTAAAATTCGCGGTAATTGTGGGCGGTGGTTGCCCTTGGGCGGATTTGATGGAAATAAACACTGCAGTAAATAAGACAACTATGAGAACACCAACGCCGATAAGAACCTTTTTGACCATATTACCACTATATCATAAAAATTATTTCCAAATTTGCAGCACTTTCCCAATATAACTGACGATTCCATAAAAGAAATCAAAAAATGCCATTCTTTTGCTATAATTTTGACTAATGGAAATTACGTGGATTATTGAAACGTTTGAAACTGCCAGTGGCGAAAAGATGGTTGATGAGTTTATCAAAAAGCAACAGACACAAACACAAGCCAAAATAGCACATAATGTTAGACTTTTAAAGCAGTACGGAAATACGTTAGGGCTTCCTCACTCAAAGGCGCTGGGAGCAGGACTTTACGAACTTCGTATTAGAGGCAAAGAGGAAATACGCATCTTTTACTGTTTTGTACCACGAAGAACTATTTATTTGCTTCATGGATTTAAGAAGCAAACCCAACAAATACCTTCAAAACATTTAAAGCTTGCGCTGCAAAGAATGAAAAGCTTGACAATGATATAACGTTTATGTTATACTTGGACTATGAGCAAATGGGAAGACTTGGAAAAAGAATTACTTTCTAATCCTAAGGTTAAAAAGGAGTACGACCGCTTAGCCCCCCGCTATGCTGTTATTTCTACTCTTCTTGCTGCTAGAATGAAAAAAGGAATGACGCAGAAAGATATTGCCAAAAAGTTAGGTACGAAACAATCTGCCATTGCCCGTTTTGAATCGGGAAACATTAATCCTTCTTTGGAATTTCTGCAAAAAATTGCTCGTGTAATGGGATACAAACTCAATATCCGCTTATCAAGGTAGGACAAATTAGAGTACCAGTTTTTCTCGCACTGTCGTGGTTAATAAATAATCGGTTCCAATTTTCATCAATATTTTTCTGATAACGTCGGGGTCATTGCCTCCAAAATGGTACCAACCCGGATCAACTCTCCCTACGTCTATAGATTCAGTATCGTCTCTTTCCCACTCAAGGTATGCATATAAAGGATGCGCCTCTGCGAAGCGCAACAATCGTTGAACCACTAAATCTTTTATAGTTCTTGGAATTACTCTTCCACTTCTTACAAAAGAAGGCATATCAAGAGATATTAAGTAGGGATGCAACCCTTGTGCGTCTAGAAGTTTTTCTACGTGATTAAAATCTGGATTAGACCAGTCTTCTACCTCTGCTTTCACAACGTGAGTAACCACCCCTAAATCTCGAGAAGCAGTTACTAAAGACGAGTTTTCATCTTCTGTTATTACGAAGTGATCATTTCCTATCTTGGTCGTTAGTCCTTGAGAAGCATTAACAGGAAAGTATTTATTTATTATTGCCGTGCGAACATCACTATCTTCAGCTCTGCTTATTTCTCTTCCAGCATCTCTTACATCTTTTTGTGCAAAAAGCTTGCCCAGTGGTCCCACGGTTGCATTTTCAGCGCTAGGTAGTATTCCTGGTAAATCCTGTATTCTCTGGCCAAGAATCCGCCGATAGATTGCTCTATAAATGGTTGGCGTGACACCTACAGAACCATAATACGGATCAGTTTCTTCATCTGTTACATCAATCCTTTTATATAAACCATCAAGAGCAGCAAGACGAGAAAACTGGTTTTGAGCCTGATCTTCGCCACCTATATCAAACACTTCTGCAAAATACCCATCTTTATGAGTATCCATGGGCCTACCCATCATCCCAAACCCTAACGGTCGTCTCCTTCGAAGCATCACAAGAGTATCTCCATTTCTACTAAGAAAGTAGGCAAGCGAATCAGGGTAGTCGTATTTCTGCCTAACAGGAGGAAGTTGAGAGAACTCAAATGCCGCCATAGCTAACATCTGTTCAAGAGGTGCGTAGTGAGCGTGTTCGCCGTCTTCGTTTCTGCGAATAAGCGCTTCATCTCTGTTCATGCGGGTATTATAGCACTATAGGTTGGTAAAAGCGAATAAGATTAGTTTCTCGTGTCTTCTTCCCACGGAGTCATGAGTTGAAAAAAGTTGCCGTCGGGGTCGGCAAAGGTGGCAATGAACATGCCTTCTGCTTCTCCTGGACTATATGGTTCTTTGATAACTTCTGCGCCTTTGATTATAATAAAAATCTCGCTACTCTTTGTAATTCTCTGGAGGGTTGAGGTGGAATTTGGCGCTGAGGGTTTTGAAGCTATAATATTAATGATCTCGTCTTTAATTCAAGCTCCTCTTTTACGAGATCGAATGTAACTATAAAAATATCAAAAAATCCCTTCTGTCCAACTACTCCATATCCAAATTTACCCATGCTTGATAAAAACCCTACCTCAATTTTGTATTCCCGGCCGCCCACAGCAATAGTTACAGGATGAAGATAATAAACTTCACTAACACCTGTTAAACCGGCAACTTTTTGTTCCTTGCCAATCTTTAGATTGATGCCTAAAATTTCTACTATTTGAGCATCAAATATACAAATATCTGCCCCAGAATCTACGAGTACTTCATACGGAACCTTTATTTTTTTGTGAATAATTTCGATAGGAATTACTGGACGCAAAATCGTTGGAGCGTAACTTTTGTAGTTAAATTTCATTGACTCCGTAGCCAACATAAGGAATCAGCTTTGGTGGCATCCGGGTAAGAATAGGTTTTAAGAATCCTTTTTTCCTTGCTTTATCCCAAGTTTCTTTTGCCGTATTTCCACTGGCAATTACTGTCTTTTCATCCTCTTGTAAGGCGACCCAAAGACCCTTGTATTTTTTATAAATTTTTGTCCAATCTATTGCCATAACCATATACTATCAGAAAATGAAATAGTAAACAATCCTTTTAGAAAATTCTCGACGAGAAGACTGAGTGATTGTAACTACCCCAAAATCAGCGACGCGATAGTTGCTAGGCCGGAGAACGCCATAACAATCGTAATAAACCAGCCAAAAAACGAAACAATTGGGTGGTTTACCCACTCCTTAAGTACTCTTTTGCTGCTTGTCATGTGGACTATCAAAAATAAGATGAGCGGTGCTACAAGTCCATTGATAACAGCCGTGTAGATAAGAAGCTTTATAGGATCAATGCCTAAAAAATTAATAGCAAGTCCAATAAGCATCGAAAACATCAAAACGCCATAAAACGCCCGTGCGTGGTGGAGCTTTCTGTATAAACCTGACGGCCACTTAAAGCTCTCGGCAACCGTGTACGCAGCAGACCCGGCTAAAACCGGAATCGCCAAAAGCCCCATCCCAACAATTCCTGTAGCAAACAGCAAAAACGCCTGCTCCCCTGCTAAGGGCTTGAGTGCCAACGCCGCATCAGCGGCAGTTGTAATATTGGTAATACCGTTTGAAAAAAGCACAGCAGCGCAGGTTGCAATAATAAAGTACATGACAACGTTTGACACAAACATTCCAGCCCATACATCAACGCGCATTTTTTTTAGTTCTCTATCGTTTGTCCCTTCGCGAAGACGAATCGTTGTTTTACCATGCGAAATTTCTTCCTCAACCTCATGCGATGTCTGCCAGAAAAAAAGGTACGGTGATATTGTCGTTCCTAAAATAGCGGTGATGAGAAGCAATTGCTCTTTTGAGAATGTAACAGAGGGAATGATTGTGTGTGAAATCAGGTCTGTAAGATCAATGTGGACGATAAATGCGGTTGCAACGTACGAAAGTAAGACGAGCACAAGATATTTCAGGTACTTTGCATACTGCTCGTACGGAGTAAATATCTGAAGCAAAAGGCAAAAGAATGTGAACGCAAATGCGAGCAGTGTAAAGCTCACATTCGGCCATATAAGCTGGGTGGCTTTAGCCATAGCGCCAATATCAGCGCCGATATTGATGGTGTTGGCAATAAACAGTGAAGCAGCGCATACATAGAGCACCCACTTTGGGTAGTTAATGCGGATATTCCCAGCAAGTCCGCGGCCGGTAACAAGGCCTATTCTCGCGCACATCTCCTGCACAATAGCCATTAAGGGAAACGTGAATAACGAAAGCCACAAGAGTTGAAAGCCGTACCGTGCGCCTGCTTGCGAATACGTAGCAATGCCGGAGGGGTCATCGTCGGAAGCTCCCGTGACAAGCCCTGGCCCTAAGCTTGCCCAAAACCCCCGCGCTTTTTTAATCTGCGTAATAGAAACAGCATCTTTCTCAATTTTCTTTGCGAGATCAAGGCTTTTCTCCAAAACAACAGCCGGCGACTCGGCAATTTTCTCGATTTCTTTGTCCATATAGTAATTAAAAAGAATCGCCGACTGTTTTGCAAGGAGAGGAAAAATGTGCTTCAAATTTGCACGACTTTTTCTACTGCTAAATCTTCAAAATTATTGCCCCCAATCTTTTCCGAGCACACAATGGTTGATCCTTCATTTTTACTAATCTGTAAATTATAGTATTCAGGGTGCATGGTATAGTAACAAAATGAATAGAGTTTTTTTCCATCTGACAAGCCGATGTTGAGAGCGTTGACTTGTTGGGTATTTTTGATAAGCAAATCCGCTGTTTTCTGCAGTGCTTCTTCTGGTGAAAATTGATTAAGATATTTTTTCAAAATACCCCAAATTTTTTCAGCTCCGATTCTGCCTGGAACCGAAAGGTGAACACCTTTTAGTAAGCCATTGAACACAAAGCTAAAGTTTTTATAGACATAAGGCTGATTGTATTCGATGTTGTTTTTGTCTTTTGGAAACGAGGCGCTTCTTGCATGGATTAAAAACATGTTGGTTTTGGGGAAAGTAGCAAATACCTTCCTGTCTTCCCACAGAGGTTTGAGCGATTTATATGCTTTCCACTCCTCATCCTCACACCACGAAATGCCCCACCCATCTCCTTGCCAATCGCCATCCAGAGCACGGCTTTTCTTTGTCATTTCAGAAAATTCTTTGAGGATTTTTTCTGGTTTTTGCTGTAATTCCGATCTAACTAAAGCAAATCTACACATGCTGCAAATGCCTCTACCGCTTTCTCAATATTTTCTTTACTAACAATAAACGGCGGCAAAAACCGAACGACATTTTCGCAAGCCGGAATCACCAAAATATGTTTGTCTTGCATGAGTTTAAGCAATTTATTTCGATGTTGAACATTAACTACAACACCAATCACAAGTCCTTTTCCGCGAGCATCTAAAATTTTGTCTGACTTGATTGATTGCAGTGATTCTATGAAATATTCCCCAAGTGTTTTCACTTTTTGCAAGGTCTGATTAGTAAGCACTTTAAGCGTTGCAATAACCCCTGCGCATACTAATGGATTGCCGCCAAATGTTGAAGTATGGATGTGTTTTGGTATTGCGTCAGCGACAGACTGCACAACCACTGTCGCGCCAACCGGAACTCCTCCTGCCAACCCTTTTCCAAGACACAAAATGTCGGCGGAAACACCCTCTGCACTGCTAGCCAAAAAGCTGCCAGTCCTGCCAACGCCGGTTTGGATTTCGTCAATAACAAGCAAAATACCGCGCTTGTCACAAATTTCCCGAACCTTCTTTAGATATCCGTCATCCGGAATAATAATGCCTCCTTCTCCTTGCACCGGCTCAACAATAAACGCGGCTGTATCGTAATCTATTGCACGCTCAAGCGCCTTCTCATTATTAAACGGAATGTGCAAAAACTGCCACAAAAGCTTCTCGAAAGGCTTTCTGTATTTATCGCCAGAAGTTGCCGAAAGTGCGCCTAATGTCTTGCCGTGATAACCATTTTCGCAGACAATAAACTTCTTCTTTCCTGTCTTTAGCACTGCAAATTTTAATGCTGCCTCGATTGCTTCGGTTCCTGAATTTGCCCAGTACACCTTGCTATAAGGATCACCACACCGTTTGATAAGCATCTCAGATGCAATCGCGCGGGTATCGTTGTTAAAACTTCCATGCAGCACCGAAAGTTTTTGCAGCTGATCGTTTAGTGCGCGTGTGATCGAAGGGTGACTGTGGCCAAAAATGTTCACCCCGTAATTGCTCATCATGTCCAAATATTTTTTGCCATTTTGGTCATAGAGATAAACTCCCTCGCCTTTGACAAGGGTAATTTGCCGGTCTGGATATGAATTGACAGTAAACTGTTGTTGCAAAACTCGATAATCTTTCATAGCTTAAGAAATCACTGTTCCTTTTCCTTTAAGAGCTTTCAGAACCGGATGCTCCACCCTTCCGTCACCCCAATAAACTGCTGAAACCCCGTTCGCAAGCGCTTTCTGTGCGCCTAATATTTTTTTCTTCATTCGTCCTTTTGCGAATTGTAAATATTCCTCAAGTTCTCCCTTTTTGATCTTTCTGATCACACTTTTCTCATCATGCACATTTTTGAGTAACCCCGCTGCCTCAAAAAGTGAGACAACCTTGTCTGATTTTAGTGCTCCTGCTAATACTGCAACAGCTAAGTCATTATCTGTGTTGACAATTTCGTTTTGCAAACTAATCGCCGGCGGGCACAGCACGGGTACATAATTATTATTGAGCAACAACCAAAGCAAATCGGCATTAACTTTTTCAACTCTCCCAGTAAAATTATCCCGAACTATTTTTGTCTTACCATCTTCTACCGCGTACACGACGTCTTTTCGTTTTGCCTGCCAGAGTTTCCCATCAACGCCGGATAAGCCAATTGCATTAACATTGTGTTTTAGCAAATTCGCTACAATTTTTTTGTTCTGCAACCCGCAGTAAACCATAAGAAACACATCTATTGCCGCTTTGTCTGTATACACACTTGATACCCCTGAAGGCGATGTAATCGTTTTTGTCGGAATTCCTAATTTTTGAGCGATTTCATCCCGCGTTTCGCTTGCACCATGCACAACAACAACCTGCTCTTTTTCTAAAAGAAAAGCAATGTCCTGGCAAATTCCATCAATGTTGATGTTTTTTCCCCCACCGATTTTGACAATAATCATACTATTAAATTGGGTGCAAACCAGGAGATGTAAGCGCGGTTGTCTCCTCAAATCCATACATCACGTTTAGCGCCTGCACCGCCTGACCGGCTGTTCCCTTCACTAGATTATCTATAGCGCCAATTGCCACGAGACGATTCGTCTTCCAATCAAGCTCGAATCCAATGTCGCAGAAATTCGTCCCTTGCAAAATTTTTGGCTCCGGATAGCGGTAAATCCCCGTGCTTTCTTTGACAATTCGAATAAATGGCTCATCCTTATATTCGGCTCGATAAGCCCTCCACACATCTTTCTCCTCAACGCCTTTGTTGGGCACTGTGTGAATAGTAACAAGAAGCCCTCTTACCATGTCAATTGCAGTTGCCGAAATCGCAACACTTAAATCACCGAATTCTGAAAGCTCTTGCTCGATTTCAGCCGTATGCCGATGTCCTGACGGCATGTACGAGCGAACAACGCCGGCTCGCTCCGGGTGGTGCGTAGACAGGCTTGGCGACATGCCGGATTGGGAACTACTCATCTTCGCATCAATAATCACGTTTTCTTTAATAAGTTTATGCTTCACAAGCGGATAGAGCGTTAAGATAGAAACTGTGGCCTCGCACCCTGCGCACGCAACGTATGAAGCTTTTTTTATTTCGTTTCTATGTAATTCGCAAATGCCATATACAAATTTTGAAAGAAGTTCTGGCAAAGCGTGTTCGCGTTGGTACCAGCTTGTGAACACCGAAGCCTTGTGGAGCCGAAAGTCCGCACCCAAGTCAATTATTTTTTCTGCTTTTTTTTGCAAATCTTTCATAATCCCCATTGACTCGCCGTTTGGCAACGCCACAAAGAGTAAATCGCATTTCTTAATGTCCTTTGGATCAATAAACAACAAATCCGTTGCTTTTCGTAAGTTAGGATGAATAAGCGAAACGGGACGCCCCGCAAATTTTCGCGATGTGACTTCCTGGACTTTCACCTTTGGATGGAACAGAAGAATTCTAAGGAGCTCCCCGCCGGCATAGCCCGATCCGCCTAAAATAGAAACTGTGATCACAAAGATTGCGCTACCTTTCTTACGTATTTTATAATCTCGCCAGAAATTGAAACGCCAGTTGGAATCTCTGAATTTTTAAATTCCATAGTGTGGTTGATTTCGTTAATAGTTAACCCACTGTCTGTTTCAAACACATCCATTGCCAATACGCCTGAACTTACTGCTTTCGAGGCTTTTGCGGCAATACTTGAGATTTGCTTAGTTACTGAACAATTTGTCGCTACCCCGCCCCGCGCTGTGTTTGTTATCCAATGAGAAGAATTTCTGTAAATTGCACAGATTGTTTTGTCGTCAATGACAAAAACCCGAATATCTCTTCCCTTTGGTTTTTTGACGTACTGCTGGATATAAAATGCTTTCTGCTGCGGAGAACCTAACACTTCCTTATGCTCCAATACTGCTTCAAGCGCATCTAAGTCGTTTATTTTTGCCAATAATCTTCCCCATGAGCCAAGGTTTGGTTTGATAACAACAGGAAATCCGCCTAGCTGCTTAACTGCCTGTATTGCTTGCGCGGTTGAAAACACCAAGGCAAACTTGGGAGTAGGTATGCCAGCTCTTGCCAAAACAAGCGATGTAAGAAATTTGTCTTCGCAGATAGCAGCAACACTTGAGGAATTCACAACAGGAATACCGATTGACTCTAAAAACCGTGTTGCGTACATGCCCTTGACTGTCGAAACACAGCGCTCAAGCGCTATATCAAACGCTCTCTTGTACGTTTCGGGGTTAAAGACTTCAGAACGAACATCAACCAAAACAGTGTTGATTTTTTGTTTATTGGCAGCGGCAATGAGGAGCTTTTCGTCTGCACGAATAGTGGTGTGCAGAATACCAAGTGTTAGGGCCACTTTACTCCCCCCAATCTTCCTCAACTACAGGAGCTTTGGAGAGGCGGATTGTTGTGCCTTTGATATTTTCAATGACAAGTCCTGTTTTGCATTCTGCACACGAGATAACTTCGGATACTTGCGTGTTTTGCGGAATTTTGACGTCTGCGTCGCACACAACACATTCACTGGATAAAATCTGCAACTGCTGCATACTGAAATTATTATAGCGACTAAAAACAGCTTGTCAATTTTTTGCTCAAATTTGACAAATTTTGTATATTTTGTTACACTCGTAACACATGATAAGTATCACAGACGTTGTAACCAATATCGTTAAAACGTCGCCGTTTTTGGAAGAGGCGCTTACTCGAGATATTCTGTCTTACTCTGCGCTGGCACGAGAGCTTATACCTAAAATTGAAAAAACGCTTGATAAAAGTGTCACGCGGGGCGCAGTTGTTATGGCACTCAAACGTATATCGGTCAAACGCAAACTTGCAAAAAAACGCGTGCAGGAAGTTCACTTACTATCTAACCTTACTATAAGGGCAAATCTCACAGAATTCACATTCGTCAATTCCTACACTATGGCGCAAAACCAAAAGAAACTCTTCTCCAGCATTGGAAAAAAAGGCGACGTTTTTATAAACATGGCGCAAGGGATACACGAAACGACATTTATTGCGAGCAATGATATTGTTGCAGATATCGAGATTATTTTTCAAAAAGAAACATTGTTATCCAAGACAAGCCAACTCTCCTCTATTACCATCAGATTTCCAAAAGAGTATCTGAAAACTCCCGGCGTGTACTACACAATTATGAAGCTTTTGGCCTGGGAAGGAATTAATGTTGTTGAGGCTGTATCTACTTACCTTGAACTAACCCTTGTTTTGGAAAACAAAGATATTGAAAAAACATTTTCAATTATTTCCAATTACCAAAAATAGTCAACTAGTTTTTTTGTTATAATAAAAGCGCAATGAAGCTTTTTATCTCCACAGCGCTTCTTATTTTCCTCGCCGAGCTAGGAGATAAAACACAGTTGGCAACCATGACCTTATCTGCAAAAGAAAAATCGCCTCTTACTATCTTTGTGCCCTATTTGGTTTTGCCTTAGCAACACTTCTTGCCGTAGCTGTTGGATCGCTTTTGAATAAAATTATTCCCATAGAAATTATTGAAAAAGTCGCCGCAATAGCGTTTATCAGCATAGGTATATTGATGCTTCTTGGTAAGATATAAATTTTTTATGAACAAGATTGCCCTTGTCATTTCCGGCGTTTTTTTACTTGGTGTTTTATTTCTCCTGTTTCTTCTCTCGTCTTCTCCCAAACAAGAACAAACACAACCGCAAAAAAAAGAAAATGCGCCAAAAACGCAAGTTATTGCAACGAATTTAGATACGCCGACGAATTTAGATACGCCGTGGGGTCTTGCCTTTTTGCCAAATGGCGAGCTTCTTGTGACCGAGCGGCAAGGAAACGTAAAGCGTATTGATCAAAACGGAAACGTCGCAACTGTTGCCACGCTTTCGAAAGTCCAAGAAATTGGTGAAGGCGGCTTACTGGGCATTGCCCTGCACCCGGATTTTTCCAAAAACAATTTTGTCTATTTTTACTATACATATAGTGCGGCTGGAAACGACACGCTCAATCGCGTGGTGCGCCTAACGTACAAGAACAATCAATTGAGCAACGAGCAAATTATTGTCGACGCGATTCCAGGCGCCAGTAATCACAACGGCGGCCGCATAAAATTCGGCCCTGATAAAAATCTTTACATTACAACCGGCGACGCGCAAAATCCATCGCTTTCGCAAGACAAAAATTCCTTAGCAGGTAAAATCTTGAGAGTTACCGATGAAGGGAAACCTGTGCCCGGCAATCCCTTTAATAATCTAGTGTATTCATACGGCCATAGAAACCCACAAGGAATTGCTTGGGATAGTAAAGGAAGGATGTGGGAAGTAGAACATGGGCAGTCTGCAACTGATGAACTCAACAGTATTGAGATGGGTAAAAATTATGGCTGGCCGGAGATTCAGGGCGATGAAGAAAAAGTTGGCATGGTAAAACCAC
>JACPEY010000055.1 GCA_016183245.1 Candidatus Daviesbacteria bacterium | reverse complement strand
TGACAGTACCGCTGCTTTGGCCGTGAATATGGGCTACAATTTCTGTCTTTACAGGATCTTTTTTAGTCTGGGCAGTCTGAGCACCTGGCTGCTGTCCACCTGGCTGTCCGCCGCCGCCTCCGCCACCACCTCCACCACTACCCCCACCTCCATCTGCATCTGCACCCGAAATTGCCTTTTGCCCAACACTAATACACTCTTTTTCTATAGCCGCAAATTTACTAAGTCGGCCTGCTACGTTAGGTTCACGAGATAAATAATCTGATCTTTTAGTCTCAAAGCATTGCCCTGTTGCTGTAGCACAATCCGTTTTTTGTTTATCAGTCAAGTTTTCTTTGTCACAAATTTGTCCTACTTGTTGTCTTTTCTGATCTGTATACCAACCATCTAATTCTTTTTGTTCAAAAGTTAAACCCTCTTGCCGTCCTTGCTCTTCACATTTTTTCTTTATCTCATCCAGTGTCAGCTTCTTATTTTCATTGAAACAAACATCGACCCTTGCCTTACATGATATTTTCTGACTGTCTGTTGCTAATTCTTTTCTATTGCAGCTATCTATTGATTTATCCTTCTCTTTCTTAATATCTTCATCTGATGGTTTTTGCTCATTATTTTTAGGCTTAATCACCTCTAAACAAATTTTGTTAAGAGATTCTTTGTCCCAAATGGATCCCAGAGTAGAGTTAACATATCGATCTATACAGCTTTTGGCTAAACTATTACATTCTCCGTTTTTATTTGATTCTTTATCCGGAGGAAAACTATCTTTACAACGCTCGGATAAGCTTGCAGCAACCTCTTCTCCTGTAATACGATTAGATATACTATAAACTCCTGTCTTTAGACAATTATCGGCAAAATCCTTCATCCCTTTAAGGGTAAAGATATCAGAGTTAGAATTTATAACATTATTCCAACCATCAAGACATGTATTAGTTTTTGTCTTACACTCATCTTTATAACTTTGCTTTGCAGAAATGGGTAATCTTGGCGAAATTTCAGTATCAGTCCCTTCGCATGCAGGCTTAGAAACATTCAACTTATACTCCTCCATATACTTGTTCACCGTCACTCCCCCTTTTGTCGTTTGGGAAGTACCAGAAGTTGCAGAAGAAGGACACCTAGGATAAGAAAATTCAGCTTGCTTTCCCGGCACTAAGGGTGAATAGTTTCCGTCTTTAACCCTTATGGATCCCAACTGTATTTGTTTCGTATCAGGGTTGATTACTTCCTTGCCATCTGCAGAGATTAAAGCTGATGCACCCAACCAAACCCCCCTCCATCCTTTAGAATTAGGTTCAGTTTTGAAATTAAAAGCGAACTGATTCAAACCTTTCTTATTCTTACCATCCAATTCAAACATCGAGTATTCTTGATCCCCGATTGTAACTTTAAGGGTGGCAAGAGCTTGATCCGGCGCTATCTCAAACCCACTATTGCTAGTTTGACATTGCAGCAAATAGTTGACACCAATATCCACTTGAACATCACTACTTTCTGACACAGGAGCAGCAGGAGCTGCAAGAACAGGACATTTAGGATAGTTAAAAATCACTTCCTCATTGAAATTGTTTAAATATGTATATTCATATTTACCAGTTCTTTGATTCCAATCATATTTAACAGATACAGCTTGTACAGAAAAATTATTCGCATGTATTTCTCCATCTTTGTCTTTGATGGCACTCGCCTGTAAGTGAAATGCTCCTGTTGCTGGTTGATCAATATATCTTAAGCGACCTTTAAAAAATTCATTAGGGTTGAATGTATAATTCATATTACCTCCTGCACTCCCCCCAGAAACCGGTATTTCCTTTATGTATTCATAATCTTTTATCGGCGATTTAAAAACTAACCAAACCTTAGCACTCGTATCAACTGGTATAGTCTGGTTATTCCCACACTGCAACCTAAATGGTATTTCAATCGTCTTCTCGCTTTGGGCTTTTACCGGCTCCGTAGAAAACACTGTCCATGGTAGAAGAAGAGTAACAAGAAACAATAATTTTATTACTATATTAGATGTTTTTTTCATTTTGGCATTACAAAATCACTTTCTTTATAATATTTCAGGTTACTGGCGTAAGCTATTAACCCTATCATTGACAATTTCATCTCCATCTTTTCGCTCCTTGTTCCCGAAATATTCCCATTATTACCCTTTGCATTTTGGTATGCTTCCTTCATTTTATTAAATGCCTTAACATAATACTCATAAGCCTGGGATTCATTTTTTTCCTGCCCTGCCAGATCAATGTAAGCCATGACTCCTGCATCTTTGGAAGTTGCAAAGGTGGTTTTGATATCTTTTACTACTGATTTTTTAAAATCTTCTACTGTAAATTCTTTAACAGCAGGTTTTGGGACAGGAAGGGATTTTGAAATTAAGTTATTTAAATCAAACTTTGCAAAAATAACTAAATAGATAAGAGGCACTGCTATTACTAAAACCAGCGCTGAAACCCCAAAAATCACTTTGGAACTCCATAAAGATTTAAAATTAAACTTTGGGCCTTTAATTTCTGGTGCCTGGATTATTACATTTGGCTCCATAATCCATTATGAGCACAAGAGTGATATAGCTGTCAAGAAGTTGCTTTACTGACATTACCCCTGTCATTCTGGCAAGAGAGTCTTCGAGCGCGTCCAGAATCTGGATTCTGGAGTCGTCGTAGAACTCCTCCCCAGAATGACATTAGGGTTTTAAAATGACTTCTAGATCGTATCTCATGTTTTAACATTTAAACCTTAGCTCGTTTAGATTTGATTTCAAATTTCGAATTTTAAATTTCGAATTATTTTATTTCAATATCCTCTACCCTTGTCTCTCCATCTTCGAACACAGAAACCACTGCAAAGCGCGGCACTTGGGGGTTTCTCTCGATAGTTACAGCCCCAACAGTTACCATTGGCAAACCTGTTACAGCTTCACTGTATTCAGAGAAAAAATGGGCATCTCCTGCAAAAACCTTTTTTACTCCGGCACTT
>JACPEY010000053.1 GCA_016183245.1 Candidatus Daviesbacteria bacterium | reverse complement strand
TTGCTAAAATGAGCAGGCTTTATATGGGAATTTATGAAAAGATAACAGGAAAAAAATTTATTCCTGATATGGCAAAAAATGTAAATCAGCGAATTAAAAATAATCTCCTGAAGGTTATTTAAATTTTCTTATACATATAAAGATGGTCAACTGGTTTGCCTTGATGTAGTATGCCTTTTGGTAAGTTACCATATTCCACAAAACCCATTTTTTTATATAAATTTTTGGCAACCGGGTTGTTTCCGAAGACTCCCAAAGTTACAATCTTTAAATCTTCTAAGTTTTTTCCTGCTTCTTTTAAAACAGTTCCTAAAAGAATTGCTCCGATGCCATCATTTCTAAAATCTTTTGCCAAACTGATACCAAAAATACCGACATGTTTTTCAGCTCTTTCTCTCATAGTTATTCCTGAAATCCCGACTACTTTTTCATTTACAATCACAAATAATTGGATAGCTTGACCTTCTAAGATTTTTTTTATTTCTCCATCCAGCCATTTTTGTTCGTCTTCCAGGCTCACTTCTTCGCCTTGCCAGGTAATATAGGTTTGCTCTTTTGATAAAGTGTTGATATATGCCCAGACAGATTTTAGATCAGACGTTATAGGATATCTGAAAACAAAACTTTTGCCCAATTTAGATGTGCTTTGATAGACAATTTTCCCGAGTTGCATTTTTCCATTCTATCACAATACATAAAAGTGACTTTACTCAAACTTGACGATCGTTAACATATAGTATAGTTTAAATAATATGATTCGGGAGAAAACATTAGGATATCTTGTACTGTTTGGTTTGGAAAAATCAATCCAGGCATGGGTAAGATTTATTGATTTTACATATAATCCACATCTTTATGGTCTTTCTTCCGGCTATCCAAGAAAAATCAACTATGGCGCACTTTATCAGGCAATTAAAGAATTAAGAGAAAAAGGATATATAGAAATAACTAAAAACGATGAAGGGAAGATTTTAATGAGGTTGACCGGAAAGGGTAAACAGGAAATCAAAATTAAGGAGATTTTAAAGGAGAAAAATTGGGATGGCAAATGGAGGGTAGTTGTTTTTGATATCCCGGAAAAGCACAAGAGATTAAGACATGCTTTAAGATGGAAGTTACGGGAGTGGGAATTTATTCCCTGGCAGAAAAGTGTTTGGGTGACTAAGAAGGATATAATAGAGCCACTGCAGGATTTTGTTAAAGAGTTGGGGATCTCCCATTGGATTAAAGTTTTCCTGGCAGAAGATTTGAAACTTTAGTAGAAGTTAGCGATCGTTAAAATATGCTGTAGTAATAATCTAAAGATGTAACTTATGTTATAATGCTCCAATTATGCGATTAACTCCAGAAGCTATTACTGCTTATCAGCGATTTGATTCTCGCGGAAGACCTACTGTAATGACCAGAATTGAATTAACAGATAATAATGGCCGTAGAATTACCGCTAATGCCTTTGTTCCGTCAGGTGCATCCAAAGGTAGTAGGGAAGCATTGGAACTTCGGGATGGAGGAAGGACCTATCATGGATTGGGTGTCAGCAAAGCTGTAAAGAATGTTTCAGAAATAGCGCAAGTACTTGCAGGATTTACGGTAACTGATCAGGAAGCAATTGATCAAAGAATGATTGATTTGGATGGTACTGAGAATAAAAGCCGCTTGGGTGCAAACGCCATTCTTTCGGTATCTCTGGCAGTTGCTCGGGCTGCAGCGGAATACCAGCAAGTACCCCTATTTAATTATTTGGCAGAACTATATCACGAGCCAAATCCTAATTTACTGCCGACTCCGCTTATGAATCTTATAAATGGTGGTGCTCATGCAGACAATGGTCTTGTTTTACAGGAGCTTATGATTGTGCTTGTTGGGGCAGCGAATTTTACCGAGGCTATGAAGATGGGTACTGAAGTCTATGGAACACTTGGTAAAGCTATCAAAGCATCAGGTGTGGGGGATGAAGGAGGCTATTCTCCTATTTTTCAGCCTTCTGCAAATGGCAGAGAGCGGATTTACAATAGTCTTGCTTTGCTTGTAAAAGCAATCGAACTTTCCGATTATAAAGCCGGAAAAGATATTGCCATTGCCCTTGATTCAGCTGCAAGTGAGTTTTACCAGGACGGGCGATACTATCTAGACAGTAAAACATCCCTCGATTCCGCTGGAATGGTGGAATTTTATAGGGAACTCATCCGTGAGTTTCCAGTAATTTCAATTGAAGATGGTATGGCCGAAGGAGACGAAGCAGGTTGGAAAGCTCTGACAAATGGTTTTGTTGGCGGCCGCGGTATCCAAATAGTTGGCGATGATCTGTTTGTTACAAATCCATTGATTTTTCAAAGAGGCATTGAAAGAGGGTTAGCTAATGCGGTGCTGGTTAAGCCAAATCAGATAGGAACCTTATCTGAAACTCTGAAAGTAATCCGAATGGCAAAAGCTCATGGATATAATGTTGTAATCTCCCATCGGTCCGGAGAAACGGAAGATCCTTTTATTGCTCATTTGGCTGTTGCGACAGATGCTGGACAGATTAAGACAGGTGCCCCTGCTAGATCGGAGAGAGTAGTAAAATATAATGAATTCTTAGATATCGAACAAATCCATTTACCCAGATTAGAGTTAACTCCCTATTATGCCGGCAGATTGCCTTTTAAGGTTTAGTTGGTATTTGAATGTTTGCAAACGGTGTTTAAGATAGATATAATTTAACAAAGGTTGTATGGCAAATAGTAATGGCTTTGTACTTTTAACAGGGACTGCAAATTTAAAGCTTGCAAAAGATATAGCTGAAATTTTGGGGCAGGATGTTGATGAAACTGTTACAGTTTTTTCTGACGGTGAAAAAAGAATTATTATCCCTGAAAATTTGCGTAAACGTGATGTTTTCATAATCCAACCTACCTGTCCGCCCGTTGATGCAAACATCATGGAACTCCTTTTGATAATTGATGCAGCAAAAAGGTCATCTGCAAATGAAGTTTCTGCGGTCATCCCTTATTTTGGCTATTCAAGGCAGGATAGAAAAGACAGGCCCCGCGTTCCTATATCTGCTTCTTTGGTTGCCGGGCTAATAGAATATGCAGGTGCAGATAGGATTGTGACGGTTGATATTCACAGCGAACAGGAGCCTGGTTTTATCAAAAGTCCCTGGGATGTTTTATACGGCAGTTATACGCTTTTACCGGAACTTAAAAAGCATTTCGGAAGCGATGATTTAGTAGTAGCATCACCTGATAAAGGCGGAGTACCAAAGGCTGCATTTTATGCAGATTTACTTGATGCAACAGGTGTAGCCATAGTTTATAAAGAAAGGGATGTGATGAAAAGAAATGAAAGTAAAGCTCTGGATATGATAGGCGATGTTAAGGATAAAAATGTATTAATTGTTGATGATATGATAGATACAGGAGGAACTATTTGTGATGCTGCAAAATTATTTAAAGACAGAGGGGCCAAAAGCGTTGCTGTTGCTGCAACACATGGGATTTTTTCAGGTAATGCACCAGAAAAGATTAAAGAGGCGAACTTAGATAAAGTCTTTATAACTGATACAGTGCCAATCAGGAAAGAGATGCTGGAAAATCCCAGACTAAAAGTAGTTTCGGTTGCTAAACTTCTGGCTGAAGCAATAACTTGTATTTATAATGGTAATTCACTTTCTGAGGAATTGATCCCCAAAACCCACAAAGAAGAAAGAAATTGAAAACCCTGAGCGAAGTTGATAGGTTAACGTAAATCTAAAGTTTCTCCACCAAAAGTGATCCTTCGACTATGCTCAGGACTAGTATTTTTTAATTCGATAATCACCTGTCTTTTTCCATCTTCCACAAAACCGGCATCCAAACTTTCAAAACCATTTTCTTTGATAATTTCTTGAGCTTTTTTAACATCTTCTATTGGTAAAAAGATCGCATAATCCTGCCCCATATTATAAGTGCCGTACATTTCCTCATCAGTTAAGTTTGCCTGTTGTTGAATAAATGAAAATAGTTCCGGAACAGGAAAAACTTTTTCAACTATGTATATAAAATCCTGGGGGGCACGCATGACTTTTCTTAGTCCATGGCCTGTTATATTGGAGATGTAATGGATGTTTATCTCTTTATCCTGTAAATCCTGAATTAATTTTGTATAAATATTGGTTTTTGTTAGAAGCGCTTCACCATACATTAAACCATCTGGTAGTTTTGCTGCATAACCCTCCGGCAGCTTTTTGGCAACTGCTCGGGCAAGCGAAACCCCATTGGCATTAATGCCGTTGCTTTTTAAGAAAATAATCCTGTCTCCTTTTTGTAAATTTTTGGCTTGTATAAGTTTATTTTTATGAATTATT
>JACPEY010000051.1 GCA_016183245.1 Candidatus Daviesbacteria bacterium | reverse complement strand
GTGGAGGAGTTGGCGAGCAGAAGCGTTGGGGAGTTAGGGGAATTTCGGGAAAATGGGGTGATCAAAACTAAGAATTTCGATAAGCCGGGGTACAGGATGTTAGTGCCGCTTTTGCAAATTATCGCAGAGGCATTTGATACAGCTCCAACAACCCAGAAGGTGTTAAATGAATACAAAAAATTAACCAGTGTTTTGGGCAGTGAAATAAAAATTTTAACTAAAATTGATACGGAAGAAATTGCCAAAGTTTCCGGCCCGAAAGTGGCAGAAGGGGTGGATAAAGTCAGGCACGGTGATCTGGTGATTGACCCGGGATATGACGGGGTTTATGGGGTAGTGAAGATTTGGAGTCATGAGAAAGAAGCACAGACAGAGGAACCGGAAATTCCTCAGTTAGGATTGTTTGATTAAAATTATGGAAGACCAATTTTTAAAAATAGCCAAGCAAGCTGCACTGGAAGCCGGAAAAGTGATCCAAAAATATTCCGGTAAGGAACAGCACAAAAATATTAAGCACGGGGATCCTACAGATTATGTTACAGAAGCTGATATTGAAGCTGAAAAAACGATTGTTAAAATATTAACCACAAGTTTTCCTGATCATAATATGCTGGGTGAAGAACAAACTAAAATTGAAAAGAATTCAAAATACACTTGGGTAATTGATCCTTTGGATGGCAGTATTTCGTTTGGTTCAGGAGTCCCATATTTTTCTGTATCGATTGGTCTATTGGAAGAAGGCATACCAGTTTTAGGAGTGATCTATAATGTTAGTTTCAAACAATTATACTGGGCACGAAAAGGACAGGGTGCTTTTTTAAATGGGAAAGCTATTCAAGTTAGTCAAAAAAATAATTTAAGAGAATCAGTTAGTTCACTGGATTTTGGGCATAATGTTAAAAGGCAATACAAATTAGATCTTTATGTGAACAAATTAATTACTAAAATGGGTTATATTTATTCATTTGGATCAGCGGTAGCTTCATTGGGCATGGTAGGAGATGGTACTTTAGACTTATATGTTAACTATGCCTACCCCTGGGATTTTGTGGCAGGGGCAGTGATTGTCAGGGAAGCCGGCGGGAAAGTGACTGATTTTGAAGGTAATGAACCGGATTGGACTAAAGAAAGATTGAATATTGTAGCTTCAAATGGTTTAGTGCATGAGGCTATTTTGGAGGCACTTAGATGAAACTAATTGTTGGTTTGGGAAATCCCGGGGAAAAGTATATAAACACCAGGCATAATTTGGGGTTTATGGTAGTGGATGAGTTAGGGAAGAAGATGGATGATGGAAAATGGAAGGTAGGGGTAGAAGATGGAGGATGGAAGTTGGAGAAGAAGTTTAAGAGTCAGATCCTTCGCTGTGCTCAGGATGACAATTTAATATTAATTAAGCCTCAGACCTTCATGAACAATTCTGGTTTGGCTGTTTCTGCAGTAGCAGAATATTTTAAAATTCAACCTCAAGATATTATCATTATCCATGATGATTTGGATCTGCCGTTGGGCAAGATTAAAGTCAGGTTAGGAGGCAGCGGAGGAGGGCATCATGGAGTGGAATCGGTTATTAAGGAGTTGGGAACAGAGCAATTTATAAGGGTCAGGTTGGGGATCGGAAATCTGCGGACTTTGAGTGGAGAGCACAAAGGAAACAGTATTTCTGTTGAGAAATTTGTCCTGCAGCCGTTTACTCATCCTGAGAGCGGGCCGGTTAAACATATGATCAAACAGGCAGTCAAAGCCCTGAATTTACTTTTGGAAAAGGGGCTGGAAAAAGCCCAAAATCAATTCAACTGATAAGTTGACATAAGGCCTATCCTCAATTAAACTCTATTGACATGGAAAAGCCGCAGCCTTTTTTAAGTGTTTCCAATGCTATTATTTTAGGCGCTTTAATGGTTTCTATTTCTATTTTAATCAGCGGCGGGTTTATTAAAATAGGTTCTAAAACTGCCGGCACTCAAGCAGTAGCGCCTGCACCTTCACCGGCAGCTCAACAGCCAGCCGCACCGCAGCAGCCTGCTGTTACTCTTGATCAGATCAAAGATGTTTTTACTAAAAGCCAGATTAAGTTTGGTAAAGCAGATAGCAAGCTGGTGGTGATAGAAGTAGCTGATCCTTCGTGTCCCTATTGCCACATTGCAGCCGGTAAAAACCCGGAACTCAATAAAGAAGCAGGCGCCCGTTTTACTTTGGTTTCTGATGGAGGCACTTACCGTGCTCCTGTGCCGGAACTGCAAAAACTGGTTACTGAAGGTAAAGCTGCCTTTGCCTGGATTTATACCTCCGGTCATGGTAACGGTGAGATGGGCACAAAGGCTATGTATTGTGCCAATGAAAAAGGTAAGTTCTGGGAAGTTCATGATTTGCTGATGAGTTCTAAAGGATATGATTTATTAAATGAACAGGTAAAAAATGATAAAAGCAAATCAGGGGAAATTGCAGAGTTTTTACAACCGGTTTTTGATTCAGGGGCAATGAAAGCCTGTCTTGACAGCGGTAAGTATGACAAGAGATTGCAAGAGGATGCATCTCTTGCCCAATCTATTGGGATTTCCGGCACTCCCGGGTTTTATTTAAATACTACCCAATTTAACGGCGCATATAATTACACTGACATGGAGCCAACAGTAAAATCTGCTTTAGGTATATAATTACCTCTGTAAAAATAAACTAAGATGGGAATTTTGTCATATATTATAATTTTTACTCTTATCGGAAGCGTAGTGTCTTTGGTTGGAGGGATTTTGCTTCTTTTCCGGGAAAAATTGGCTTTAAAGATTTCCCATTTTTTATCTTCTTTTGCGGCCGGGACTTTATTGGGAACAGCATTTTTTGACCTGTTACCGGAAGCTAGTGAATCAGGAGGTGAGGAGGCAAATATATTCTTTTGGACTTTAGTGGGGATCTTAGGCTTTTTCCTGCTTGAACGCTTTATCCACCATCACCATCAGGGTGTGCACCCACATGATAAAAAAGCCTTAGTTCCTCTAATAGTTATTGGAGATACGATCCATAATTTTATAGACGGGATTGCCATGGCCACAACTTTTTTAATCAGTATTCCTCTGGGAATTGTGACTGCCCTGGCAGTTGCAGTACATGAAATACCGCAGGAAATTGGTGATTTCGGCTTGATGTTAAGCAAAGGGGTATCGCGGAAAGGGGTGCTGCGCATTAATTTTTATAGCGCTTTATCAGCTTTGGCCGGAGCTTTACTAACTTATATAGCAAAAGATGCAATCGGGGGTTTGCTGCCGGTTGTTTTGTCTTTAACATCAGGTTTTTTTATTTACATTGCAGTGGCCAATTTAATACCGGAGATTCACAATAATGAAAATAAAAAGGTGGCTTTTTGGGAAACAATTATTTTGGTTGGAGGGGTACTAACGGTTTGGATAGTTATATCTTTGCTGGAAGGAAAAGTTTAAAGTGTCACAGGTAATATTGGAAGTTAGTGATGATGGTAATTTTTTAAAATATATTCCCAAAGAAATAGGACATAAAGGGAAAGGCAGGAGGCATCTGGCAATTGCAGTCTTGTTATTTAATTCCAAAGGACAAGTTTTGCTGCAAAAAAGAAAGCATAAGATTTTTGACAATATCTGGGATATAACAGGGGCAACACACCCATTGCACCAACCTCACCTTTGTCATTCCGAGCGAAGCGAGGAATCTCAAGATTCAAATATAGAGATTACCACGTCCTCTTCGACTTTCGCTCAGAGTCCTCGCAATGACAAAAGATGTAAAGCTTGCAAGCAGGATAATATAGATGAAACTTTGAAAGAGGCAACTCTAAGATGCTTAAAAGAGGAATGGGATATCGGGGATATCGGGGATATTGCGGTATTGGGAAAATTTAATTATTTTTCCCCGTACCATACGGTACAGGGTGATTATTGTGAGAACGAACACTGTTTTTTAATGGTTGGAGAATATAATGGGGAAGTGAGATTAAATCCTCAGTCTGGTTATGAATATAAGTGGGTTGATAAAGAAGAATTCTTAAAAGATATAAAATTAAACCCAAAAAACTTTACTCCTTGGGCAATTGAATCAGCCAGAATATTAATATAATTTCTCAAAGGCTTCGGGGCGTTTTCTCCTGGAGGAAATTTTTATCTCCTCAACAAAAGGAACCTCTTTTATTCCGCCATATTTGTCTAAGGCTTTCTGTAGATTTGAATTAAATTTGCCGCATACAACAGCAGTTTCCTGATGATTTTTTCCATTTATAGTAATTGGCGCCCAACAGATGCCTCCTGGTCCTTTATACTCACATTTTGCAGGGTCCTGGCGGCAGCCAATTACTGCTTCAAATTTTCTGCCTGGAGTATCAACTCTGAGTATATTTACCGGTTCATTTGTTCCATTATTCAGAGCATTAGCTTCGGCCCTGCAAGGGAAATCAATTCGTATGTCTTCCATAAGCCCTATAGTTTACCTGAAACAAGTTCATCTGTCAACAGGCACTGGAAGAAGATAGCATTTGGTGCTATTATTGTAACCTGATGGCAAGTGATTTAATGTTGGCGGTTGTAAAAGAAAAAGCTGCTCCCGGTGTTTCGATCAAAAAAATTCCCATTCCCAAACCCGGCAAAGATGAAGTACTGGTTAAGGTAAAATATGCCTCAATTTGCGGCACTGACATTGGCATTTATGACTGGATTCCCTGGGCAGC
>JACPEY010000002.1 GCA_016183245.1 Candidatus Daviesbacteria bacterium | reverse complement strand
TAAAATATTCTACAGTCAAAATTAAGATATGGATAATTCACAAAAGAAAATATTGATAGTAGAGGATGACCAGTTTTTAAGGGAGTTTTATCAGGAACTTCTGAACGGAGCAGGATATTTTGTAGATGTAGCAGCTGATGGAGATATTGGTTTATCAAAAATACAAAATAATGAGTATAACCTGGTGCTTCTGGATATCATGCTTCCTAAAAAAGACGGAGTACAAATAATGAGGGATTTAAAAAGTAATCCTCCTAAATCACCAAATTTAGCCATTGTTATCTTAACCAATTTGGGGCAGGATCTGGTAATTAAAGAATGTTTTGAGTTGGGCGCAGAAGGCTATCTGATTAAATCAGCCTTAAATCCCGATCAAGTTCTAAATGAAATAAAAAGCTACTTGCAAAAAGGTTAATGGCGACCCCCCGGATTATTTACCAGGATAATTGTCTTTTGGTTTTGGATAAACCTGCAGGTTTAGTTGTAGACAAAAGCAATACTTCAAAAGAAAAAGCGCTGGAAGATATTCTAAAAGAAGATTATAAAATTGAATTGTTTCGCGGAGGGATAGTTCACAGACTGGATAAAGACACCTCAGGAATATTGCTGGTGGCAAAGACTCAGAAGAGTTTAGAGAATCTACAAAACCAGTTTCAGGAAAGGACAGTGAAGAAAGAATATGTGGCCTTGGTGCACGGAGAAGTATTGCAGCCTGGTGTGGTTGAGGGAAGTATTGGGCGGAATCCCGGAAACAGGGAAAAGTTTACGGTACTGGAAGAGGGCAAGGAAGCGGAGACGGAATATCAGCCAATTTCAAATTCTCAATTTTCAATTCTCAATTTGCAATCAATTTTCAATAATTTCAATAAAATACAAATGAGGAAACTAGAAAGAATGCTCTATAATCAATTTACACTGCTTAAATGTTTACCAAAAACTGGACGGACACATCAAATTAGGGTACATTTAAAATATATCAATCACCCGATTGTTTCGGATGAAAAATATGCCGGCAGAAAGATGTACAGGTTAGACAAGAGGTGGTGTCCGAGAATGTTTTTGCATGCTCAAAAGATTGGATTTAAACACCCTGAAACAGGGGACTGGATGGAACTGGAAAGCAATCTGCCGGAAGATTTAAAGAAAGCGTTAAGGAATTTAAGTCAAAAGTTAAAAAGTCAAAAGTTAAAAGTTTGGTAATTGCCTTCGGCAACTTTTAAATTTTAAATTGAAATTTTGACTTTTGCATTTTGCATTTTGAATTGTTATGAATAATATTTTCATCCAACTGGCCATAATATTAGGTTTATCTTCTGTTTTAGGTCTTATTACCTATAAATTTAAAATGCCTCTTTTAATTGCCTATCTTGTTGGAGGATTGCTTATTGCTCTGGTAGGGTTTTTTGATGTTAATACCTCCTCTGCACTATCATTTTTACCGGAAATAGGTATTGCCTTGTTACTTTTTTTAGTGGGAATGGAACTGGACCTTCGTGAAATCAGGAGCCTGGGGAAGCCGATTATGCTGGCAGGGATCTTACAAGTTATTATTACATCAGTTTTAGGCACGTTCATTGCCCAAAGTTTTGGATTTAGTTTGACTGAGTCAATTTATCTAGGCGTTGGATTGTCTTTTTCTTCAACAATTGTGGTAATTAAGCTGCTTTTGGAAAAAAAGGATTTAAGTTCTTTACACGGTAAATTATCTGTCGGGATTCTCCTTCTGGAAGACTTACTGGCAGTTATCCTTTTGCTGGGACTTACTTCCACTTCTTCCGTATTTGCCACCGGCTTAACCCAGGCCCTGCCCATACTGGCTTTTATTGGTAAGGTTGCAGCGCTTTTTATTATTACCCTGATTTTAAACCACTACCTGCTGGGTGCTATATTTAAAATGGTTTCAGGGTCAACAGAACTTCTATTTTTAACTGCACTTGCCTGGTGTTTTGCTTTTATTTCCCTGGCAATAGTGATGGGTTTTTCCGTGGTTATTGGAGCTTTTTTAGCCGGAGTGGCTTTGGCTTCATCTCCTTATCATTTCCAAATCCAAGGCAAGGTAAAACCTATGAGGGATTTTTTTGTAGCACTCTTTTTTGTATATCTTGGAACTAAGGTAAATTTTGCCCATATTACCCAAACTATCTGGCCGATCCTGATATTTACCGCCTATGCAGTTGTGGTCAAACCGGCAATTTTTGTACTTCTTTTAGGAACATTAGGTTTTAGGAAGCATACGATGTTCCGGACAGCCATTAATTTATCTCATATTTCTGAATTTTCCCTGATAATTCTTCTGGTTGGTCTGGATATGGGGTTAGTGGGACAGCAGGCATTAACCATTATTGCTTCAAGCGGGCTTTTGTCAATAATTATAGCCTCACTTGCAATATCAAAATCTAACCTGATTTATAAATTAGTAACAGACTGGGTAGGATTTTTTGAAAGAAAAAATATTTACCGCTCAGACAGTATAAGATCTAGCGAGCTTGAAGACCACATTGTTATTATTGGCGCGCACAGGGTAGGAGGGGAGATAGTAAAGTTTTTAAAAAGGGAAAAACAATCCTTAGTGGTTTTGGATTTTAATCCGCATCAGGTAGAGATTCTTTTAGAAGAAGGAGTACAGGTAATTTATGGGGATATGGAAGACCCGGAGGTTTTGGATGTTTTAAATTTGTCAAAAGCTAAAATGGTTATCTCTACCGCCTCGGATACTAATGACAGTAAAGCATTACTTGAAGGTCTTAAGGTAAAGCATATCAATATTCCGGTGGTTGTCCGGGCAGATACTATAAAAGATGCCCAGACTTTATATAAAGCCGGGGCAGACTTTGTTATCATCCCGGAAGTTATGGCAGGAGATTTGCTGCTTGATACGATAAAAGAGCATTTAAACAATAAAAGTTACTTTAAAGACAGAGCAAGAATTGAACTGGAAAAACTCTCCCGCAAAACTCTGGCCTGGGGATAGATGGTATAATATATTTATTATGAAAACGATCAATTTATCTAGAATACTAAAAGATTTCTCATCCGGCTGGATAGCAGTCAGTTCTGACTACAAGAAGGTGGTGGCATCTGGAAAGGATTTAAATGAAGTAACCCAGGCTGTGGAAAAGCAAAAAAGAAATGATGTGGTGTTGATTTCAGCAGCTAAAAATTACCGCGGTTTTGTGACAAGCGCATGAATTTTCCGTACACTACACTGCCGGGAATTCCCAAAGACACTAAAAGACCCTTAGTTCCAGTCAAATTTATTCATAAGGATAAAAGCACTTTACCAATACTTTGTTTGGTTGATTCTGGTGCAGATTATTCTTATTTAGCTACTGAGATTGCAATGTTTCTGGGAATTAATTTAAGTAAAGTTAAACCACAAAAATCGTTTGGGATAAACGGATCTCCATTTACTTGTTATCCTTCAGAAATTGATATTGAAATTGGTGGACATAAATTAAATATCCCGGTACATTTTAGTAATCAGTTATCCAGTTCTTTTCCTTGTATTCTGGGACAGGAAAATTTTTTTAGTAAAACCAGGATAATCTTTGAAAGATATAAATGGAATTTGGATATAAGGCTCATCTAATTGGAAAAACTCTCCCGCAAGACTCTGGCCTGGGGATAGGAATTCTTCTGTTGACATTAATATCACGACCGTAGCATAAATGTTTTAGTGTAAAATACACTAATGAAAAATTTCAAGATTTTGCATAGAGATGGAAATGCTAGGGCAGGAAGATTGACGACTCCGCATGGAGTTATTGAGACACCTAACTTTAATCCGGTGGGGACGCAGGGTGTTGTAAAAGCCCTGGGGCCGCGTGAGCTCAAAGAAATCGGCGTCCAGATCATCCTGGGAAATACTTACCATTTAATGCTCAGGCCCGGTGCAGAGTTGATAGAAAAATTTGGTGGCTTGCATCAGTTCATGGGATGGGACAAGCCGATTATGACTGACTCAGGAGGCTTCCAGGTGTTTTCTTTGGGGGTGGCGCTGGAACATGGCAGCAGTAAAGTGGTAGGAAGAAAATATCAAAAAGAAGAGAGCAGACCGAGATTGAACAAAATTACAGAAGAAGGGGTTATTTTTCAATCCCATCTGGATGGAAGTAAGCATATTTTAACACCTGAAAAATCAATAGAAATTCAACGTAAATTAGGAGCAGATTTGATTGTAGCTTTTGATGACCATGAATCTTCCAAACACACTAAAGCTGAAATGGAAAAATCTTTAGAGTTAACTGAAATTTGGGGTCTAAGGAGTTTGAAAAAGTATAACAGAAAGAATTGGGATGGCAAGCAGCTGATGTATGGAGTGGTTCATGGCGGAACTCATCAGGATTTACGGATCAGGTCTGCACACTTTACAGATGAAAACTTTGATGCCATCTCCATTGGCGGTATTTATGGTGATAAAAAAATGCTTTGCCGGATTGTGGAATGGGTTAGCGCTGAAGTATCCGAGGATAAACCAAGGCACCTTTTAGGCATAGGTGAAGTTGAGGATTTATTTAACGGGGTAGAGCGGGGAATGGATTTTTTTGACTGCGTTGCACCAACCAGGCGGGCCAGATTCGGCTCTTTATATATTTGTCCGGAAAACGGCGGGAACAAAATAAACAGTTTCGCTATGAGTATTAGGCAAAGCAGATATATTTCGGATAAAAAGCCGATAGACCCGGCCTGCGGCTGTTATACCTGTTTAAATTTTAGCCGGGCCTATCTTCGCCACCTATATTCTGCAGGTGAGATTTTGTATCACAACCTGGCAACTTTTCATAATATTTATTTTATTGTTAATTTAATGAGAGAAATAAGGTCTGCAATTTTAGAAGATAGTTTTCACAAATTAAAGTTTCAATGGTTAGGATATTAAATTAAGGGGGCATAAAAGCCCCCTTAATCTTTCAAATTCTTTGCAAAGATTTGATCTTTACACTACAGGTGCTCCACCTGGTTGTTGCCCGCCTGCTTCTGGTTCGCCTCCTATTTGAGGTTCTCCGCCTACTTCAGGTTGAGGTGTTTCCGGTTGAGGTCCTTGTTCAGGTACGCTTTGTCCTGCATTTGGATCTGAAACAGGAGTTTCGCCCTGTTGTCCCTGATTTGGGTCAAAAGGTGCTCCACCGCCTTGGTTTGGATCTGTTGGATTATTGTCCATTTTTTAAATTCACCCCCTCTCTTTCGTTTTAGTTTATCCTGTCACCAGTTGCGCGGTCAAGAGTCTATTAGGTAAACTGGAAGTATGCCCGCAAAATCTATCTCAACAAAAGGCAGGTCAAAGCATAATAATAGCTGGAAAGATGTTCAGTCAAAAGCCAGGATTAAAAAAAGAAGCAAAATTGCCATCGGGATTTTGGCATTTATAATTGGGCTTCTTATTATATCGTGGGCAGTGAAGTTTACGCAGAACCTTTTTCAGCCGTGGAAGGAGTCAGGCATCCAGAAAAAATATATCTGGAATGGAGAATTTAATATCAATCTTTTAATCCGTACCTCTGCTGTAACCTTGCTTTCATATAATCCAAAACAGGAAGAAATTATACTTATTGATATTCCGGAAGAAACCTTTCTGGAGGTGCCTTACGGGTTTGGGATGTGGCAGCTTAGGGCAGTTTACGGATTGGGGCAGGCTCAAAAGGATTTGGGGGGCAATAGACTGCTTGTTGATACTGTAACATCTTTTTTGGCTGTTCCGGTTGATGGTTTTTTGGATTTTAGTGCGTTCCAGCCACAAAAATCTCCTGCCGAAATTGTTGAAATGCTCCGAAAAGATCCTATTTTCGGTCTTAATTTTCTATCGAATCTGAAAACAGATATGACTTTGTGGGAGTTATTCAAATTAAAACTTAGCTTAAGTGCTGTCAGGTTTGATAAGGTAAAACAGCTGGATCTTTCAAATCTTAATGTGTTAAGTCAGGAAAAACTTCCGGACGGGACACCGGTTTTAACGGCAGATACTATCCGGCTGGATAGTGTTTTACCGGATTTGGCAGATCCTGTTATTGCTTCAGAACATAAAACTATTGCAGTTTTTAATGCGACTGACCATCCTCAACTGGCGGGCAAGTGGGCCAGGTTAATTTCGAATTTGGGAGGCAATGTTATTATCACCGCTAATGCCAAAGCGCGGCTTAAAAGTACCCAAGTTACAGGCGAGCAGTCGCTTACTTTAAAAAGGATGCAGCAAATATTTGGTTCTGGTGGTAAAATTAACTCCTTGGATGAGGATCTTGCTTTTTCCCGTGCCCAAATAAATTTATTCGTGGGAGAAGACCTCGTTAATAGATAAACTATGATTTTGTGGCTGGCGCTTTTTTTACTGGTAATTGCGATATCGTTTGTTCTTGCGTTTCAATCAATGAGGGATTACCAGAATATTCCTCAACAATCTAAAGCGGAGTATGGTTTGTTTTTAATACGTCAAACTGAGAAGTTTGATTCAAAAGTCCTGGATTCTATCAGGGAAATTTTGCGTGGAAATGCCAATTTAATAGTCAGTATGGAAAGGCTTTTTAGAGGCAGCGAGGCTGCACTTACTATATTTGGTCCAAAAAAGATATTGGACAGATTTGCTTCAGAATTTAGTCTTTTGGAGTTGGAGGATTATACCCAAAATTTGGAAAGCCAGCATATTTCTGTTTGGGAAGTTGGCGTTGGGGATGCAAGTCAGTTTAAATCCGACAGTATTGATAATGTTTTTAACAATCTTCCTGTGCTTACGGCTGAAGAGCAGTTTTTCTGGCAGATTGTGGTTGGGGGAGATCAGATTCAAATCAGGGCTGCAGTGTATTCCAAAGATCCTGTCAGAAGACAAACCCTTGTACACCAGCTTCAAAATTTAGCTTCAGGCCAACTGATTAAAATTCCAAAACCTTTTTCAAGCGAGCAGATGATAACTTTTTATCGCCTGAGGAGTTTGAGTAGGGATAGTAAAATGCCTGTTTTGAATTCCGAAGGAATAATCCGTCTTTTGAAGGTTATTTAACTTTCCTGAAGAGTTTTTAAGATTCCGGTTCTTCGTCAGATTCGTCTGTTTCTTCATCGCTTCCAGATCCTTCGAAAGATGATAAAATGTTTGTTGTACCATGATCTTTTGAATATTCCAAAAATGATGGTTGATTTTTAAATTTTTTGCTTCTGTAGATTTCTTTTATCATTATCGATAAACTATTAACCCTGACAGATTTAACAAAGAGCTCGTATTTATTGCCGCCTTTTGATAAACGGCTTAAATGATGGCTGATATCATCCGGTAAAACTCCCAGGTAATTTCCATTTGAATCCGCAATTGTAATTTTCCTGTTTTTAACTATCATCTCTACCTTCATGCCGCAAAAAACGTGGGACAATTTTTGAGGCTCAGCCACTTTTAAAAGATTTACAATTTTGGTTTTGCCCGGTTCCTGTAAAAATAAGGAAGGAGAAAGTCTTCTTGAAGCGCAGGAGATAACAGCTTGACCGTTAGGTTTAAAAGACTTCATGATCTTCAGGTTTTTCTGGGCAATCGGGTTATAAGGGTCGATTTTTAAAACTTCCGAATAGTATTTTTTTGCTAAATTAGACTTGCCAAGTTCCATATAAGCTTTTGCCTGCCGGTTTAAGGCATCCACATTTTTTGGGTCTAACTTAATGATCTTCTTGTTGATAATTAAAGCTTCTTCCCACTTTGAATCCAAGGCTGCATCAATGGCTTGTTGGTAAAGGATTGAAGTATTGGGGCTAGGGTCCATCTAAGTGAAAAAGTATGATAGAAAGTAAGACGATTGTCAATGGTTCGTATTTTATTCGTAGAAGTTCTACACCCTAATTTGGAACTTAAGTGACTTGAAAAACTAAATGCAGCAAGCTATGATCTAAAGATTATGAGCGGGCATTCAAAGTGGTCAACAATAAAACGAGCCAAAGGGGCGGCGGATATTAAACGGGGATTGACCTTTACTAAAGTGGCTAATGCTATTACCATAGCAGTTAAACAGAGTGGTTCAGGTGACCCTGCGTCCAACCCCAGACTTCGGATGGTTATTGAAGAGGCCAGAAGTGTTAATATGCCCAAAGAAAATATCCAAAGGGCAATTGACAGAGGGTTAGGTAAATTGCCGGGCCAAACACTGGAAGAGGTAATTTATGAGGGCTTTGGGCCGGGTAAAGTTGCATTTATGGTGGAGGGAGTGACAGATAATAAAATGAGAACTTTGCAGGAGGTTAAAAACATTTTGGAAAGAAACGGAGGAAGCTTAGCAGGACAGGGAAGTGTGGCATACATGTTTGACAGGAAAGGGGAAATTAGAGTCAAGAGTCAAGAGTCAAGAGTCAAGGAGGATGAGATGTTGGAATTAATTGATCTGGGAGCAGAAGATGTAGAGGATTATAATGAGCCCTTCGATTCCGCTCAGGGTAAAGATATGCAAAAGTATCTAGTATATATAGAGAGCTCAGAGTTAAATACTATGGGTAATAAAATTACTCAGGCTGGTTTTATGATAGAATCCCAGGAGTTGGTATACAAACCGAACATTTTAGTATCAGTAAAAGATTTAGAAACAGCAAAAAAGGTTTTGGACTTTACCCAGAAGTTAGAGGAGTTAGATGATGTGCAAAAAGTATATGCTAATTTTGATATTCCAGAGCAAATAATAGAGTTAAGAGTTTAGGTAAACAATACTTGACTCTAGAGACTAGCGACTAGTCACTAATTATGATTATCTTAGGTATTGATCCAGGTACTGCTACAACCGGTTATGGAGTCATCAAAATACCTGATGATATTTTGGGCAGGGAATTTAAATATGATATTGAACTGATAACTTATGGAAACATAAGCACGCCTAAAGAGAGATTAATGCAGGATCGTTTGCATATGATCCACTCGGAACTTTCTAAAGTAATAGAAAAATACAAGCCTGACCAGATGGTTTGTGAAATGCTTTTTTTCGGGGCCAATACCAGGACTGCTATTATGGTGGGACAGGCAAGGGGAGTGATTATGCTAACTTCTGCCCAGCATAAAATTCCATTCCAGGATTACACTGGTTTGCAGGTTAAATTAATGGTAGCCGGATCAGGCAGGGCAGATAAAAATCAGGTTCATGAAGGAGTAAGGAAATTCCTGGGAACAAACGGAAGAAAGAGAAACAAACTTAAGGCAAATTGGAAAGGCGGGCATTTGGATGATGCAACAGATGCTTTGGCAATGGCCATATGTCATGTATTAAAACTGGCAGCAAAATGATTCTTCAATAATATGAATTTTAATTTAAACAAAAGACAGAAGATAGTCCTTAGCTCAATATTATTAACTATAGGGCTTATTTCAACTCAATTAGTTGATTTTAATCTCAGGTTTCGTTTTCTGACAGGATTGGCAGTTTTTGCATATGCTCTTTCTCTGTGGTCTCTTTGGGATGGATTAAATATTGTAAAGGCATTAGTCCTTATGATTTTGCCGACCTTTTTTACGGTAGCTGTTGCCAGCTTTTATTTCTTATTGCCGATCCGCTGGCTCACCAGGCTGCCGGTGGCTTTTGCATTTGGATTAACCTTTTATTTATTGTTACTGGCACAAAATGTATTTAATGTGGCAAGCTTGCGGACTATTCCCTTATATAGGGCTGCTTCCACAGCCGGGTTTCTTTTTACTCTTCTTTCAGCCTTCTTTCTGTATGATGTAATTTTTTCTTTCAACCTGTTGTTTTTATGGAATGGATTGACAGTTTTGATAGTAAGTTTTCCTTTGATGCTGCAGGTGCTTTGGTCGATTAAAATGGAAGATAAAATCTCCATTTCTGTTTTGGTACAAAGTTTTATATTGAGCTTAGTATTAGGGGAGCTGGCTTTAAGTTTTTCCTTTTGGCCCATGCATCCGATAATCCGTTCGCTTTCTTTATCATCTGCAATGTATGTGCTTTTGGGTTTAACCACAGGAGAACTGCGGGGGAAACTAAATAAGAGGGTAGTGTGGGAATATTTGGGAATTGGGATAGTGGTGCTGTTAGTGGGCTTTGTTACTACATCCTGGACTGGTTAGAGTGAAAGATTATACTATAGCAGTAATATAAAGTGGGGAAGAGGGGTAGCAAAACAAAAGAGAATCGTGAAAAAGATCCCCGGATTTCGTGAAAAGAACATTTGATACATTTTGATATAGTAGTCAGGCATAAAGATCAAAAACTATAGGGTCTATGTTTCTGTCTGTATCAGCCTATTCTGGCATGCTCTGTGGATAACTGCTAGGGTTATAAAACCCGAAGGCCTCAGAGAGGAGAAGTCTTGCACTACCTCTTTGTAGTTTATCAGGTTATCTATCGTTTTTGATTACGATCAGTCAAATATGTGTCTGAATTAGCATATCCCTTCTCTTTTTGGACCAGCTGTAACTTCCCTAGATTTTGATGTCGCACAATATAAAAATATGACAAAACCGGAGAAGTGGTCTTGGGTCGCAAAGGCCACGATATTAATAGGCAAAGATGAGGTTTTTTTGGAAATATTTATTGTAATTTAAAACCAATAGTTCCCGTCCAAATTTTTGTTATTTTTAATCTTCTGTTTAATAATACTTAATGTATTGGTTTAGATTTTTGTGACAAGCTAAACTTAGGATATCCTATCCTACCTCTTATCCCCTGAAAAGCCGTTTTTAGGGCCTTCTAGGGCCTCGTGCCTGATCAGCTTCAAAAGGTGGAAAATCACTTTGTCAGGAGCTTGCAGGGGCAGGATCAGACTTGCGCTTACATAAAGGATCTGCCCGCTAGTAGCGGTCTAGAGCCTATTTCAAAATTGTCATTCTGGGCCCGCTTTGCAGGCTGCAGACAAGTCATCGAGTCCAGAATCTGGATTCTGGTGTTCTCGCTGCGTTCGTCCCCAGAACGACATAAGGGTTTTGAAATGACTTCTAACGTTACCTTAATTCTTAACATATTTTACAATTTAACCTCATCTTTAAACTTGACAAATCATATCTAGCCTTGATATTATTCTTGTAATCAGCATTACACGAAGTCTCAATATGTCCGACCCTGCCGAAGAAAATCTAAAAATTGAACATCCAGATAATCAGAAAGTTCAAAAACCGTCCCATCTTGATCTCCTTGACGATTTCTATCTTTTCCTCCAAACCAATAATTATTCCCCTGCTACGCTATACCACTATAAAAACGATTTAGCTATTTTTGATAATTTTCTTCAATCGAGAAATTTAAGGATTGCGGATTTGGATAAAAGGTCTATTTTTGAATTTAAGGCCTATCTTGCTTCGGACGAAAGGGAAACAGCTACTACTCACCAGGAGATTGCCAAGAGATTGTCATCTGCCAGCATCAACAGATGCCTTTCTGCAGTCAGAGCATATCTGCGGTTTTTGATAGATCAGGATTACAAAATACCAGTTGTGCCGGATCAATTTAAGATGGTTAAACGTGAGCGATCACACCCTAATGTGGCAGAGTTTAATGACTTGGTGGCGCTGATAGAATTTCCTTCAAAAACAGAACAAGATTCACTTATAGCAGCTCGTAATAGGGCTATTTTGGAAGTTTTGTTTGCTACAGGAATGCGTATTTCGGAATTGGTTAATTTAAATAGAAGGGATTTAAATATTGAAGGGAAGATATTTATTATCGGTAAAGGCCGTAAACAGCGCTTTGTATACTTAACTGAACGTGCCCAGGTTTATTTAGACCAGTATTTAGCGCTAAGGGACGATAACCAACAGGCTTTATTTATACCAACTAAGACTCGAGGCAAAGATAAACTTTCCTCCAGACTTACCACAAGGTATATTCAGGAAAGACTTAAGACTTACAGGGAGAGGTTGAGAATAAATTTACCAACTACACCTCATTCTTTCCGCCATGGGTTTGCTACCTATTTGGCTGAAGAAGGCGCCTCCCCTGCTGCTATACAGATTCTGCTGGGTCATGAATCATTAAATACTACTACCCGTTATGTTAATGCTTCAGACCGCTTTGCCCAGGAGACCCACAGAAAATATCATCCTTTGGCTGAGAATGACAAATAAGTATTGTTATATCAATGTCGTACAATATGAGTTCTGTTCTGATATGGAGCTGTTGCATTGACAAAGGGTTTTTCTCTCTTTAAACTAAAGACAAGGCATACTATTAATGAAGAACATTATATTGTTTCTGCTATATCCCCTGTTATTTATAACCTTGATTTTTGATGAAAAAAGTGCAGATGTGGAATATATTGCAGCCCAAAAAACCCCGACACAGGATAATTCAGTTTGTACTGACCGTGACATAGTGAGCCATATGTGTAACGGCGGTGTCAGTGAAGCTAATAAAGCAGGGTGTCTTGAGGTCAAAAATGGTAAATGCAAGGAAATATGCAAAAATAGTGTAGCCAGCCCGCCGCAAAATACCATTCTTTGTCAGAACAACTCCACTTGTACTGTGACTGATTTTAACAGCAATCCGGAACATCCCGGGATGGGGTCTGTTAATTTGGATCTAAACTGGAATATTTATTCCTGTACAGATGCAGGAGTTATCCCTTCGGGAGAGACATTGTGCTATTGGACTGCAGAAGAACTTTGTGAAAGCACTGATGATCCGAGTCCGGCAGATAAACAATTTTTTTCCCGGTGGCCCCTTATAGGTTCCCTTAATTCCAGGAAAGGGTTTAAAAGCATTGGGCCGATCTGGTGGATTAAGCCGGGGTTTACTTATACTTATAAGCTATATCAAACAGGTTACACTTGTACCAGTGAACAAAACTGTACGCAAAACGGTGAATGGAGCAGAAGGACCTGTAAAGGAAAAGAGGTGGCAAGTATAACAGTCAAAACAGGAACTCAGAGTACCCCCACTCCCGCTCCTGCTGTCACCCCCACTCCTGCTGCTACTACTTTAACTCCTACGCCTTCCCCCACTCTTGCAGGTTCAACTTTAGGCTCAACTGTTTCTTTCAGGATTGCTGAAAACCCTACTGATTTAAACAACGCCCCATGGAAAGATTATACTTCCCATCCTGTGACTGTTGATTTTGAATTTAAGGATAAAAACCCGGGAGAAAAGTTTGTCTGGGTGGAATTTAAAGGTTCAGACGGCAGGATAATTAGCAAAAATACTAAAATCAAGCTCTTGGGTGATGGTCCTAAAATAACAGGTTGCGGAGTAAGTTTTGAAGGAGATAATGCTGTACTCAGTCTCAGAGGAGACAGAAATTTCGGTTTGGAGAAAGGAGAGGTTAAAAGCAGTGACGGCAAGACCCTGCAGATTAAAGAATGGGGTGATAGCCTTGTGAAGGCGGTCTGGCCTAATGCTCCTTTAGGACAAGTTCTATCAGTAACACTTACCAATACAGATAGTCAAAAAGCAGAAGGCCAGTGCAGTGCTATCTCACAACTTTCTTTAGGGGCAAAAGTTTTCTGCAGGGCTCCTTCTTCTCATGATGCTGATAATGTAGATCTTATTTTACTGGAAGATTTTGAAGGAAGTGCAAAGGCAAAACAAAAAGTTAAAATAGATAAAAGCGGTGTGATCCAGGGCTTGAACCAAAAACTGGAAGCAGGCAAAAAATATAAACTGTCGCTCAAAGCTCCAAGGTCTATCCGCAGAACAGTTGAATTTACAGCTGAAGAAGGCAATACCAATATCTCCAACTTTATTCTGCCTGTGGGAGATATTTTCCCGCTTGAAGGCGGAGATGGTAAGATTAATTCCATGGATAAAGCAGAATTAAACCGCCAGTGGATTATTGCGCAAGCTGCAACAGGCCGGTCAGGAGATTTTAACGGCGACAGCAGGGTTAATTCCATTGATTGGGCATGTATGAGATATGATTTTAACAGTGAAGATAGTCCTGAACCAGCAATCAGCAGCTCGCCT
>JACPEY010000050.1 GCA_016183245.1 Candidatus Daviesbacteria bacterium | reverse complement strand
GGATAGTTTTGGCAAGCATTACGGCTTATTTTATGGGGGAGTTTGTAAATTCAGTGATTTTATCTAAACTGAAGATTGTAACTGATGGCAAATGGCTCTGGAGCAGAACTATTGGTTCAACTTTAGCAGGTCAGTTTATAGATACTTTAATATTTATAATAATTGCTTTTGCCGGAGTTTTGCCTTTTGAACTGCTGGTATCTTTAGTAATTTCCAATTATCTTTTCAAAACCGGGGTGGAAGTTCTATTTACCCCAATTACTTACAAGGTGGTAAATTTTCTAAAGAAAGCAGAAAAAGAAGACCATTTTGACAAAAATATTGCATATACCCCTGTCTGAAAGTTATTCGTCCTGCTGTTTTTCTGATATGAATAATCTGTCTGGTTGTTTTATTCAGGGAGATGTGTTATAGTATTTCTTAGTTGATTTAGAATTTTAAGCTATAGATTATTTATTCCTCTAAGGACTGATTTTTCAAGTAGCTCCTAATTTTTTTACAAATTTTAGTTTTCTTTTTCAATTATTTATATATTCTTTTTTAGAGTGAATAGCTCGAAAGATTTACTTATATGTATAACGGAAGTAGATATAGACAAAGGACATCAATCCGTAACAATAGTTTTGGTAATAGATCCTCAAAACCTTTTCAACAGGGTGGGTTTAGCCGTGGATTTTCTGCAAACAACAGGAGGGGTGGCGGACAAAGAAGAAGCCAGCTGGAAGGGGCAAACATTAATATGTTTATCCGCAAAGCAGCCGGAGCCGCCCCTGAACAATTACAAGACGAGGCACAGAACTTTGACAGTTTTAACCTTCATGAAACTTTAAAACAAAATATTGCTGCCTGCGGCTACAACGTGCCTACTCCTGTCCAATCCCAGGCAATAAAACCTATTTTAGAAGGCAGGGATGTTATTGGTTTGGCTTCAACCGGCACAGGTAAAACTGCTGCATTTTTAATTCCCTTGATTAATAAAATTTACTTAAACCGTGCTCAAAAAGCTTTAATTATTGTTCCAACCAGGGAGCTGGCCTTGCAGATTAATGAAGAATTCAGAAATCTGGCCCGGAATATGAAATTGTATTCTGCTTTTATAATCGGCGGAACCAATATGTACAGGCAAATTCAGGACCTCAGAAGAAACCCCCACCTGGTAATTGCTACACCGGGCAGACTCAAAGACTTGATTGAAAGAAAAGCAATTTATCTGGAAGACTATTCCCATATTGTTTTGGATGAGGTGGATTTGATGGTGGATATTGGATTTATAAATGATATTAAATTCTTTGTCTCTTTAATGCCAAAAGTCCGGCAGTCGCTTTTTTTCTCAGCTACAATTTCACCAAAAATACAGGATATTTTGCGCTATTTTGTTACTGATCCGGTAACAATTTCTGTCAAAAAGCAGGATACTTCTGAAAACGTAACGCAGGATGTAGTCAAGGTAGAGAGAATGGAGAAGAAAGTTGACCAGCTTCATGATTTGTTAATTAAAGATGGTTTTGATAAGGTTTTGATATTCGGCAGGACAAAGCACGGGATTGAAAAACTTAATAAGGAATTGGAATTTCGGGGTTTTAAAGTAGGAGCAATTCATGGTAATAAAAGACAAAGCCAGCGCCAGAGGATCTTACAAAGCTTTAAGCAAAATCAAATACAAATCCTTCTGGCAACAGATGTTGCCTCCAGAGGTTTGGACATAGACAATGTTACGCACGTTATAAACTATGACCTGCCGCAGACTTATGATGACTATATTCACAGAATCGGCAGGACAGGCAGGGCCGGTAAAACTGGGTTTGCCCTGACATTTGTAAATTAATTTCTCAGGTGTTATACTGCAGCAGTGCAAACCTCCTTTTATGCAAGCGGATTCCTCTATAGTTTAAAAACTCACCGGATTCTTTTGATTAAGTCCCAGCAGCAAAACAGTTCAGACTTTTTGTGGTCTACAATTGAAGGGGAGTGCAGTAAGGATGAAGAGGCTCAAGCTGCTTTCCAACGGATTGTAAGTGAGTCACTGAACCTGGAACTCAAGCCAAAAAATATCTATCCTATATATGACTATTTTCATGACGGGAAAGATAAAATCAATTATGTATTTTATGCTGAGATAAAAACCCCCAGGGAATTTGAGTCTTTCAAAGGAAGCGCCGTTTCGTGGGTAGCTTTTGGTGAAATTTCAAAACTGCTATTTACTGAGCACACCAAACAGGATGTTATTGTGGGGGAGCGCGTTATTAACGCCAAGTGGAGAGAAGATGAGGCTGGCAAAACGGAAAACTCCTAAGACAACACAAATTCCGATTTTTCAATTATGTTAGTAGACGAAGCAGAAATTATTATAAGAGGCGGGCATGGAGGAGAAGGACGCGTGTCTTTCAGGGGAAAAAAAGGCGGAGGGCCTGATGGAGGGAATGGAGGCAAAGGCGGGGATGTTTATGCCAGGGCTGTCTCTGATATATACGCTCTAAGGCAATACAGCGGCAAAAAAGTATATCAGGCAGAAGACGGGGAAGGCGGCGGGACTGAAATAAGATCAGGAGCAAATGGAAAAGATCTGATTTTAACTGTGCCTGTAGGGACATTTTTAACGGATGAAAAAGGCGTGGAGGTTGAACTGACAGAAGAGGGTCAGAAGGTACTGCTTGCAAAAGGGGGTTTAGGGGGAAGGGGAAATGAATCTTTTAAATCACCCGCGAGTACTACCCCGAGGTATGCCCAAAAAGGGCTTAGGGGACAGGAAAGGCGGCTTCCTTTAAAGCTTAAACTGATTGCAGATTTGGGGCTTATCGGACTTCCGAATGCAGGCAAAAGTTCTCTTTTAAACGAGCTTACAAATGCCAATGCAAAAATTGGAAATTATCCTTTTACCACCCTCGAGCCAAACCTGGGGGTCTTGCAGGGAAAGGTTATAGCAGATATACCGGGTTTAATAGAAGGAGCCTCAGAAGGCAGGGGTTTAGGGCATAAATTCTTAAAACATATAGAAAAAGTTAAACTCTTGATTCATTGTATTTCTTCTGAGTCAGAAAATCCTTTGAAAGATTATAAAATTATCAGGGAGGGCTTTTAAATAAAGAAGAGATTATTCTGCTGACAAAATCAGACCTTAAAGAAACCAGGCTTAAAAATATCGGCAGGAATAAAGTTATTCCGGTGTCAATTCATAATTGGGACAGTATCCAAGCACTTATTAAAATTCTATCCAAAGTTTGCGAGTTCTAATGTCTTTAAATCCATTCTTAAAGAAAATAGGCGAATCCGCGTTTGACGTGGGTGGGTGGGCAGATCTAGTTTGGACCCAAATGAAAATAGCTAAGTTTGATGTATTGGTAACAAAAAATTAAATGAGGAACCCTTGCCTTGCGTGCTTTCTACCCAAATTCTGCCTTTATGGTAGTGGACTATTTGGGACGATATGTCCAAGCCTAAACCTAATCCGTAAAAAGTTTCTTTATTTGAACCGTTGAGCCTAAAAAATCGTTCAAAAACTTTCTTCTGGTTTATCCTGGAAATTCCAATCCCAAAATCCTCAACACCAATAATGACTTTATTATTTTTAACCGAGGTCCTGACTACAACTTTATTAGCATTAGGGGAGTATCTGATGGCATTTATTAAAAGGTTTATTAAAACTTGAGCTATGCGTTCCCGGTCACCTTTAACATATCCTACAACCTTACCTTCTTGGGTAATACGGTGAGTCTCACAGGTTTTCTGAATATCTTCTATTGTTTCTGTTGTTAACTCATTAATATCAAAAATCCCCTCTTGATAATCAAATCCCACGGCCCTAATTTTGGATGAGTTCAGTAAGCCATTAATTAAACTGGTCAATCTTACTATCTGTACACTCATATTGTCAGTATAATTTAGTAATTTTTTATCACCCCGTTTAGATAAATGACCTTGCAGCAGTTGCAGATAGCCACTGATTGTAGATACCGGAGTTTTAAGTTCGTGCATGATAATTGAGGAAAATTCATCTTTTTGTTTATCGTAATTTTTGGCTTTAGTAATATCCTCTATGGCAAGCAAAATAGTTTGAGTAGAATTTATTTGACGGTAAAATTTTCTGGCATTTATAAGTAGTATTCTTTTG
Source organism: Candidatus Daviesbacteria bacterium (assembly GCA_016183245.1). Classification (GTDB taxonomy): domain Bacteria; phylum Patescibacteriota; class Microgenomatia; order Daviesbacterales; family UBA10151; genus UBA10151. Next base: position 398 of record JACPEY010000050.1, on the reverse strand, counting down.
CCTTTTTTTGGAATATGATACTCAATCTCAAAATTATTAAAGCTCACACCTCTTTTTAGAACTTTTTTTAATAAGTTTCTAAATTTAGGGATATTCAGTTCTCCCTCTCCCAATTCATAAAATGGTCGGTTCTCCAGCTTTTCCGGTATAAGATTAAAGGTTTGGTAAAAAGCCCGATTAGCAGTCATAACCTGCAGGTTTTTATTTAAAACAACTAAGGGTTCTCTGACTGTATTTACAATAGCTTCAGCATAATCTAAGAGCCTGTTTGAAAAGGTCAGGTAGTATCCAAAACTAACCTTTTAAGCATCAGTCTGGTCATGGCCAGATGGATGAAGGATTCAACACTTTTCTTGAGTCTTTCATAATCCCTAACCAATCTTCTGTTTTTGAGCAGC
>JACPEY010000049.1 GCA_016183245.1 Candidatus Daviesbacteria bacterium | reverse complement strand
GATGATCTGGAGTTTTATAATGATGGCTCCACACCTCCGCCACCAGTTGCTATGCAGGTAAATGTTGATGCCTCAGCGGATAATCGCCCAATTAGTCCTTTGATCTATGGTCTTAATAGATCAGATGGAGCCCAACCATATTACAAGGATATGGGAGTATCTTTACTAAGATGGGGAGGTAATGCCAGAACCAGACACAACTGGGAGATTAATGCTTCTAATGTAGGATCTGATTGGGGGTTCAGGAATGTAAATCAAGCAGGTTCAGAAGCTGGAATACCAGGTAAAGCCTCTGTTAATTTTGTCAATGCTAACAAGTCTGTTGGTGCAGAATCACTTCTTACTATTCCATTAATCGGGTGGGTTTCTAAAGACGGCAGCAATTTTACAACGCCTTGTATAGTTAATCCAAATGATCTTTATGGAGATGCTGATTGTTCAAGCTTACCTCAAGAAGGAGGCCCTGCTGTTTCACCAGGCTCAGAAGCTATTGCAGGATATGACCCTACCAGTAACAGAAACCTTACTAGTATTAGATCTGTTGCTAAAAAACCAGCTTCAGCAGGTGCATTTGTCTATCCTCCAAATAAAACAGACAATATTGTCTATCAGGATGAATGGGTAAATTACCTTAAAAATACCCTGGGTAATGCCCAAAGCGGAGGAATAAAACTCTATGCCATGGATAATGAGATGGACCTGTGGGCAGATAATACCCATATTGATGTCCATCCTGTTCGGGCAGGATATGATGAGACGCTTTCCAGATTTTTAGAATACGCTAAAGCTGTCAAAGCAGTTGACCCAACAGCCCAAGTTACTGCCCCTGTCGGCTGGGGATGGATGAGTCTCTGGCAGGCTGCTTCCGGTTCTACAGATGGTTCTGACCGCGTAGCTCACGGCAACCTACCATACTATCAATGGTTTTTAAGGGAGGCTAAAAAACATGATGATCAGGTTGGCTACAGGACTTTGGATGTTTTAGATACTCACATTGGTTCCCAAAGACCGAGAGACGGCGTTGATAACGGCCCATACAAAATAGAAGCGATCAGAAGTTTCTGGGATCCTCAGTATAAAGAAAGATCCTGGATGCAGGATGTAGAAGGACCATATCTTCGCTGGATTCCCCGTTTGAAAGAATGGATTGCTTCAGAGTATCCCGGAACAAAAATTGGCATTACTGAATGGTATCAGATGAACGGGATTGAAGGAAATATGTTTGGAGCTTTGGCTGCTGCTGAATCATTGGGAGTTTTCGGCCGTGAAGATGTATACCTTGCAACCTACTGGGGGTCAATTCCTGATAGGTCTCCAACCTATTGGGCCTGGAGGATGTTCAGGAATTATGACGGAAACTTTACCAAGTTTGGAGATATGTCAGTAAAAGGTCAAGTTACCGATCCTTATGTAAAAGATACTTCAGGAATAGAAAATATCGATAAACTCTCGGTTTATTCCTCTATAGACAGTATAACCGGGGAACTTAAAGTGATGCTGATTAACAAACAACCTATTAAATCAATTACTGCTTCTTTAAATATTGCTAACTTTGCCAGTAATGGCACAGCCAAAGTCTACCAATACTCAAAAACAGATCTTACCCAGATTAGAAGGCTTTCTGATTTAACAGGAATTGGCAATACTCTTAGCTATACTTTAGATCCACAGTCAATTACTTTATTAGTTATTGGTTCTCCTAATACCCCTGTACCTGATCCATGCTCTCTTACCGCTGCCTCATGGTCTACCCAAGCAGCGCAGGAAGGAACAGATGTTAACCTAAATGTTACAAGTACTGGTGATTGTGGTGGAAAACTGGTTAATTTTGAAGTCAGGAGAAATGGTGTGCCCTTCATTGATGATATTGCAGCAGACACTCAGCCTTTGCCTGCAGCTATATCGGGAAATAACGCCTCAACTACCTGGAGAGCAGAACATAACCCTCTGATTGCAGGAACTCACCCGGAATATTACTTTAAGGCAACAGTTGCAGGAAGCAATACTATTGAATCAAACCCCAGAAACTTAAAGGTTACTCAAATTCAACAAGTACAGGCTGAGTATTATAATAATACTGATTTGAGTGGTACACCTGTATTAACCCGCCAGGAACCGCTGCCTCTGAATCATATCTGGGGAGGAGGCAGCCCGGACAGCAGTGTCAATGAAAATAACTTTTCTGCCCGCTGGACCGGAAATGTGGAATTTGCAGATGCCGGACGTTATGAATTTAATGCTGATTTTGATGATGTTGTTCGCATCTGGATTGATAATGAACCAATTGCGCTCACTATAAACGGCTGGAATGCCAAAGGATATAAGGATTTATCAGCAGGACAACACGCTCTCAAGGTAGAGTTTGTCGAATATGGCGGAGGCGCAGAGATTGCTTTACAATGGACAAAAGTTGGGTCAGTAGTTTCTACCCCAACTCCAACTCCGACACCTACACCAACACCTACGCCTTCTCCCACTCCAACACCAACCCCCTCAGCAACTCCAACTTCTTCACCCAGGGTAACCCCAACCCCTACACCTAGCCCAACTCCTTCGCCTAGCCCGTCACCATCATTAGTGCCTACACCCACACCAACACCTACCCCAACACCATCCCCAAGTCCTGTACCTTGTACTGTTACTTCTGCTTCCTGGACTTCTGCTGCCAACCCTGCAGTAGAAGGTGCTGCTGTTTACCTTAATGCTGTAACCGGCGGAGATTGTAGCGGTAAGCAATTAGCCTTTACAATAAAGGAGGATGACGGGTTAACAGGCAGTGATCCGGTGAGAATTAATCCTGCTCCTGTTTCTATAACTTCCGGAACAGTTCAGGCAACCTGGACTACTGAATACCAGCAAGATGGAATAGCCGGAATACTTGGTTTACCTGAATACTACTTTGAAACAAGTGTAATAGGCTCAAATCAAACCTTCAGGTCTGCAAGTCCGGAACTGCAGATAATGGCAGTACAGCCCTTAATTCCAGTTATCTCTCTAAACACCAGCTGTGTAAGTAATGCCTATTCAGGTTCAGAAGTTACTGTCTCCTGGGATAATCCTGCATCCGGCCAGCCTGTTTCATGGTTAGATATATCATCTGAAAACAGTTTCAATACTTTTTACCACAAGGATGTTACCAGCCAGGCTTCGACCTTGGCACCTGCAGGCTTTAATGGCTTCCAGGGTGTAACCGGAGCCTTAACTGCCCAGCCTAATACAATATATTATGTAAGGTTATTTAACGGTTCTCATTCTGATACTCAATCATTTAATCTGCCTGTTTGCGCAACACCAACTCCCACTCCCACCCCCACGCCCACACCTACCCCCAGCCCTTCTCCAACTCCCACCCCTTGTACTTTAGCTTCTGCCAATTGGGCTACAACCGGCAACGAAACAGTCATAACAGAAGGTGCAGAGGTACAATTAAAAGCAACAACCAGGGGTAACTGCAGAGGGAAGAAGGTTAACTGGAAGATAACCAAAGATGGAATTATTTTGGGACTTGGCAGCACTCAGGTACGGCCGGATCCCGCTGATTCTTTTATTCAGAATGATGAAGCAAGCACCTCCTGGGCAGGAAGATACATACCAAATGGCCCGCGCGGCATGTTTGATCCACCATCCTATTATTTTGAAGCATCTATAGTAGGTACCGGTCAGGAGATCAAATCTGCTGAACCAAAACTAAAGATCAATAAAACTAACCGATTAGCTATTACAGTCTTACCACAACTTTCCATAGCCAGTAATAGTGCTACTTTAACCTGGGAAACCAACAAGGATACCCGGTCAGAAGTTGACTTTTCTTTGATTAATATGCTTGCTTCTACTATAAATCCTTATTCCGGGAGGACTGAACGCAGCTTAGGAGTGACAACGCAACACAGTATTACCCTGACAAACCTTAGGCCTTGTACGACTTACCACTATATTGCCAAATCAATCCATGAAGCTGATGATGAAGAGTCTGATACGGATGATTATTCTTTTAATACAAAGGGGTGTACCGGAGAAGCAGAAGTGTTCTCCTCAATCTCCTCTCAGATAGCAACCTCCTCCGGAGGGTTGCTTGCCCTGCAGGACAATAATAGAGGCCTTACCCTAGGTTTGCCTGTACAATATGCAAGCGACAGCGCACATTTCCAGATCAAAAAACTGGAAAAATCCGCCTTTACTGCCGCAGCCGGGGCTCCTGACAATTACCGCCTGATTGGCGACCATGTATATAATCTGGCAGCTTTAACAGATATCTCTTCTACTGTCAGCAGGTTTAACAAAAGAATTGATGTTACTGTTACTTATGATGCAAACGACCTGTCCGGTATAGACGAGAATTCATTAAAGATATACCGTTTTGATGATAATTCCTGGAGTGAGCTTACCGGTTGCACGCTTGATAAAATAGCTAAAACTGTTACTTGCCAAACTGCACAATTTTCCGACTTTGCTCTTTTTGGAAAAGATCTGCCGCAACCAGCCTCTACTCCGACTCCTGCACCGGGCGGAGGAGGCAATTCAGGTGGAGGTGGTGGCGGGGGCGGCGGTGGGGGTGGAGGTGGAGGCGGAGGAGGCGGCGGCGACGGAGGGGGTGGGGGTGGAGGCGGAGGAGGCGGCGGCGGAGGTGGTTCAGCAGACCTCAATGGTGACAGAAAAGTAAATATTACAGATCTTTCAATACTCCTTCGCTCATGGGGAAGAAACGGTGCAGCAGATCTAAACCGCAACGGACGGGTTGACATTACAGACTTATCTATTCTCCTTCGCTCCTGGAGCAGATAATAGAAATTGATCTAACCTACCTCCATTGTGTCTGACCGGGAAAAAGCTTTGTCCATGCGGCCAGAATCGTTACAATCCCTATTATTACCAGCGTCCAAAGGGCTGTGCTAAGAGTGCTGAACCCTAAAACAAACGGTGCAAAAATTGCCCCCAATCCAACTATCCCGACTACCCAGTATTCCCATCTTTCCTTGTCAGCTGCAATCCCTTCAAAAATCGAAGCTACTATTAAAACTGCACCTACTGCTAAACTTGTCCATAGGGCAGCACTGCTTTGGCTATAATTAAATAAGTAAGGAGCAATTATTGATACCAATCCCAAAAATCCTGTTAATAGATACACTTTTTATCACCTCCTCACTCAAATTTGATAGTTTAAAAATAAACCTTTTCTAAAGAAATTTCAGTAATAATTATCACGCTTTTAGGAAGTAAACATTGACAGATAAAATAACCTTTGGTAAAGTAATAATAATGTCCATTTCTACGCTTTCTAAAACCACGGTAATACTTATTGGCTTTTTGTTATTATCACTTACAAGCATTGCTGCTTTTGCCAAGGATTCTCCTGATGCAACAGCAGTCGGAACTGTAAAGAAACGCCTTAGCCAAGAGGAAGACAATCCTAAAAGAATCAAGATAATTCAAAAAGAAAAAATAGAAGATAGGGTAGAAACGATCAGGGAAAAACTTGCCTCCAAGACTGCTGTTTTAAAAGCTAAATTAGAAACATTTAAAGACAAGAAAAAAGCAGAAGCAGCAAGCAGGCTAAACACCAACTTGAATATGATTAACCAAAACCAGACTGCAAAGATGCAGAGGCATTTAAACACTATGTCAGGAATTTTGGGCAGGCTGGAAGAAAGAGTAAATAAGACAAATGCTGATATTAAAGACCCTGTAGCTGCGAAAGCTGCTATCACATCTGCCAGAGCTGTTATTGCCACTGCTTCTGCAGCTGTTAGTGTCCAGGCGCAAAAGGATTATACGATTCAAGTTACCTCAGAAGGCAGGATCAAATCAGATGCAAAGTTACAAAGGGATAAATTGCACACAGATCTTCAGGCCCTTAGGAAAACAGTTATAAATGCCAAACAAACGGTTTCAAATACTATAAGGATTGCTAAATCAGGATCAGGACAAACCGGAGCTGAGGATAAAAAGGAGGGAACAAGCAGTGGAAAACAATAATCTGCCAAATACAACAATACCAAACCCTGTGCCGCCTCAGGCTGGCGGAGGAACAAAGGAGTCAAATAAATTAATTATCTGGTTTGTGCTGGGACTGGTGGTGATAGCAGTTCTGGTAGGAGGAATATATATGTTTTTAAGCACTCAGCAGGCCGCAATCCCTAAGCCGCAAGCAATTGTATCCCAAACTCCTACACCGGTAGTACAGGAGGATTTAGAAGGAAATCTAGATGGTATTGATGTTGGTGATGAAATAGAAAGCGATATTTCTGCACTTGACCGGGATCTCCAGCAACTTTAAGTATTTCATTCACTAATCCACCATACTTTCGTATAGTGGATTAGCTAACCTTTGTTAATCTTCTCTAATCTTCCATCTCTACCTCTTCGTCGGCCTCTTCAACTTTTATCTCTTCTGCAAAGTTTACTCCGTCAATGACCATTCCTTCAACCTCAGCTTCCGCACCAACCATAAGATCACCATCCTGTTCAAAATCCTCAACCATGGTTGGATCAACCATTACGTTGAAAAATCCAACTGTGAAAGAATCATCAGAGATATCGTTTATAGTACCCTCTACTTTAAATTCCTCTCCATCACTTCTAAATCTGGTTTCCTCACCTGAAGCAAATTCATCACGGAATTCTACTTCATCTCCGTCAATTTTGGCTTCAAACCTGCTTCCGTCTAGGAGTTCAACTTTTGAATCAACTTTGAACTCATCACCTGCAAATGCTACAGACGGAAAAACTAGAAGGGCAAATAAACCAGAAATCAATAACTTCTTGAGACTACCCATCCTTTCTCACCCCCTTCCTTTTTAAATTCTCAGTTTAAGATATACTAAACTCATACAAATTACTGTAAAAATTCTTACACTTAAGCTGTATCCTCCTCATATGTTCAAAAAAGATTCTGATAGGCTTGTTTCAAAAAAGATAACTAATTTTTTCTCCAGGTTTAAAGCTGTAGATTGCCGGAGAGGAGAGATATTAATTAAAGCGGGTGAACCTCCAAAGGGTATATTTTATCTTAAAAAAGGATATGTGAAAATGAATGCGATTTTTGAAGACGGTAGGGAACTTACCTTAAATATCTATAAAAGCGGCTCTTATTTTCCGATGTTTTGGGCTTTAACAGATATCCCTAATACTTATTATTTCCAGGCCATAACAGAAGCCCAGTTTTATTGCGCGCCTAAAGAAAAGGTACTTCTCTTTATTCAAAAAAATCCCGATGTATTAATGGAGCTGACTACACGCATTTTAACAGGAGTGAGCGTACTGCTTAACAATATTGAATATCTTTTATCAGGCAACAGCTCAAACAGGGTTGCAGCTGCGATATTACTCTGTGCAAGGCGTTTTGGTGAAAGTTCAGACGGGAAAATGACAATAAAAATGCCCTTGATTCACCAGGATGTTGCAAACCTGGCAGGCATTACCAGGGAAACTGCCAGCATAGCCATGTCAGAACTACAAAAACAGGAAATTATTAGCCGTAAGGGCCATTTCCTGGTAATTTTAAATATGAAAAGGCTTGAAAATACCCTTCACATCCCACAGGAGGAACCCATGATTCCCAATACTCTTTAAAAGCTCCACTTGTGACTTTGAATGATTTATATGCTATTGTTTCCAATATGGCAAATGACAAAAGATTTTATGATGCAATAGTTATCGGCGGCGGTGCTTCCGGACTGATGGCAGCCGGACAGGCTGCAGCAAGGGGTAGATCTGTACTCTTGCTGGAAAAGAACAGACAGCTGGGAGAAAAACTCAAAATGACCGGCGGGGGAAGGTGTAATATAACAAATGCAGAAGAGGATATAAGGGGTTTTTTAAGCAATTACGGTAAGTCTGCTGATTTTTTATATTCACCGTTTTCTTTATTCGGGTCAAAGGAAACATTTACTTTTTTTGAGTCACTGGGACTGCCGCTGGTTATACAGGCAAGGGACAGGGTTTTTCCCTGTACAGAAAAGGCACTTGATGTATTAGATGTCCTGAAGCAAAACAACCGTAAGCTGGGAGTCAGGGTTAAAACCGGGTGTGCTGTAAGAAAAATTATAAACAACGGTCCGCAGATTACCGGCGTAGAAACAAACCAGGGAATATTCCGGGCAAAATCATATATTCTTGCAACAGGCGGTGTTTCCCACCCGGAAACAGGTTCAACCGGCGACGGCTTTATTTGGTTGAAAGACCTTGGGCATACTGTCCATGATCCTAAGCCCACGATAGTACCGCTTGCTGTAAAAGAAGGATGGGTAAAATCGCTTGCAGGAGTTTCGTTGTCATTTATGAAAATTACTTTTTTTCTTGATGGTAAAAAGCAGTTTTCAAAAATAGGGAAAGTTCTGTTTACCCATTTTGGGTTATCAGGACCGTTAATTTTAAATTGTGCAGGGGAGGTTGGTGAACTTTTACAAAATGGCCAGGTTACAGCACTTATCGATGCATTCCCGGATACGGATTTGGGTGCGCTTGATACCAAGATCCTCAGTGTTTTAAATGCCAACAAAAATAAGCAGTTAAAAACAGTTTTCAAAGAATTTGTCCCTGCCAAAACTTCCCCGGCTATTGGATCAATGCTACCGGAGATTGATTTTGAGACAAAAATTCACAGTTTAACTAAAGAAAACAGGAAAAAAATTGTGCATCTTTTGAAAGTACTGCCTGTAACAATAACAGGGCTTATGGGAAATGACCGTGCAGTTGCAGCAGACGGGGGCGTAGCTTTAGAAGAGATAGATACAAGAACCATGAGGTCAAAGATGTTTCAAAACCTCTATATTGTCGGAGATATGCTTCATATAAACCGGCCTTCAGGAGGATTTTCTTTACAGCTTTGCTGGACCACAGGTTTTGTAGCAGGCAATTTTGTATAACCCTTGGTAATTACGGTTTTGTATGTATAATAAAAAGTAATACCAGTTCTTAACTGATATGAATCAAGAAACAACTCAAGTAACAAAAATTGCAATTTTCCGGAATGAAGAGTAATTTAAAGTTATCCTTTTTAGCAAGTGTAATTGTTGCAGTGATCATTGTTTTATTTGGGTTACTTATGAATTATCCATCTATTAAAGATTCGCTAAAGCCAAGAATCCTTCCAGTGACTAAACAGATAATTCCAGATAATAATGCTGATTTATTCTCTTGCCAAAGCAATTCAGATTGTATAATTCCACAGGGACAATGTTCCTGTTCAGAAGTTGCGATCAACAAGGACTATATTGATTATTGGAGTAAAACCCATCAACCTCAAAAATTTTGTCCAGCAGTAATTTGCACTTCGCCTCAAGCAACCTGTATTAATAATAAATGCGCAGTTACAAGAAATGTAAAATGAGGCGTTTGTTTAGTTTAATTACCGTCTCTTTAAAATTTGTTAGGTACAAAATTTTACTATTATATAAATATATTCGTGAATTTTCTGGGACACTGACCCGTTTGGAGCTGGAGACGCATTTTATATCAAACCACTTTTGAATGAAATGCTGACTCACGCTATGCCTCACGTAAAAATACTCCCGAAATGAGAGTTGAAGAATCATATTAAATCTTCCTAAACGACTAGCCTTTTAACAGCTTGTTGGTTAATCTGTTAATCTTTCTCAGTAAACCAGCAGGATTTAATGTCAGTTGTTTACTCCTAAAAGAAGTTTTGGTATCCCCTGGAATATCTGGATGTTCCAGAACTCTCTGGTAAGGAGTTTTAGGTTTGTCATAGATCCTTTTAACCTTAAAGCCAATGCGTTCTTTGCTGATAAGTTTTAAGGTTGGGATGAAGAAGTTTAAGTAATCAGAAAGTAGCTGGTAGATTCTGTTTAAGAATACTAGCTGCTTTTCTGTTTCCAGCCTTCTGTACCCAATGATCTTTCTGACAAATGAACTCAAAGCCATTATCTGAATCAATACCCAGAATCTTTTGGGGAACATTTTAGATGAGTCATATCGAAAGATTGACAAGAGTGAATTTCTGCCTGTATAATTATTAATAGATATATGAACAGTAAATCGTTGTTACTCCTTAACCTTAGTTTGCTCCTTAACAAAGGACCCCTAATGGTGTGGGAGAAAAGATCTTAATTTAAAAAAATAAATTAATAAGAATTAAGAAGATCTCCCAGACCAGGGAGATTTTTTTTGGAGAAAAATATGTTAGAAAGAAAACTTAGAGACTCAAATCACATAAAAATATTTGATACCACCTTACGGGATGGTGATCAATCACCTAGGCCAGAAGGTTTTAAACCTCAACAATTCACTTTTCAGGATAAAGTGGATATTGCAGCAATGTTAAAGAAGCTGGGAGTAGATACTATTGAAACTGGTTTTCCTAGCTCCTCACCTGCCAATTTTGAAGCAGTGTCAGAAATTGCCAGAATAGTTCATGGACCAACCATTGCTTGTTTATCAGGCGCAGTTTTAGCCGATATTGATACTAGCTGGAGGGCTATTGAACCCGCAAAAGATATAGGAGGCGCCCGTTTGCATATTGTTTTAGGAACCAGCCCAACACATATGTACTACAAATTGGAAATGACTGAGGATGAAGTAATAGCTGCCATTGCAAAATCGGTCAAAAGAGCTAGAGAGTATACAGATGACGTAGAGTTTTCACCCGAAGACGCTTCCCGCTCTGATTTTGAATTTATGATGCGGGCAATCCTAACTGCGGTTGATAATGGTGCTACCACCATTAATATTCCCGATACTGTTGGGTATGCTATGCCCTGGGAGTATGGACCGAGACTAGGAGAAGCAAAACGAAGGGTAGATAATTACATAGGTAAGGACCAAGTAGTTATTTCAGCTCACTGCCACGATGATTTGGGATTGGCAACAGCCAACACATTGGCTGCTGTGTACGCGGGAATCAGACAGGTGGAGGTTACGATTAATGGCATAGGTGAAAGAGCAGGTAACACACCTTTAGAAGAGGTCGTGCAGGCCATCCATTATCGTCCTGATATTTATCAAGCTAATGGCCGTCCTCTTTTTACTATAATTAATCCAAACTATCTAAAAGAGACAAGTCAATTAGTGGAAACTCGTTCTGGATTGGTAGTTCAGCGCAATAAAGCGCATGTGGGTGCAAATGCTTTTGCCCATACGTCAGGCTATCATCAACAAGGAATAGTAAAGCATAGAGAAACTTATGAATGGATGGATCCTAAAACAGTAGGACAAGAATCATCTTTTGCAATTAGCGCTCAATCAGGTAGGGCTGGTATGGATAGCAGGGCAAGACAGTTAGGCTTTGACACTAGTGATGTAGAGGTATCCAAGGGAATTAGAACCAAGGTAAAAAATTATGCTGATGAAACTGAAAGAGCTGTTACAGATACTGAACTGGAAAAAATAATAGCTGATTTCAAAGGCGAAACATTAATCAATAGGTTTGTTTTAGGAGAAGTGGAAATGCATGAAGTGGATCACACTTCCCGAAGTAAAATTACAATTTTCATAGATGGTAAACCTCATGAGGTGGAAGAAAAAGGGAATGGTCTGATTGATGCTGCTGTCCATGCTATAAAGAATGCAACCGGTCTAAATATAGATATTGCAAATTACGCTGGGATGTCTTTAGAGGAAGGTTCGAATGCAAAATCCGGGTGCACTTTAACTGTTAAAAATGAAATTAAAATTACATCCTACGCAGAAGACGAAAGCGTACCTTTAGCGGCCATTAAAGCATACATCGCTGCAGTAAATACCATAGACCGCAGTGAACAAAGGAAGAGATGTCAATAAAATTTAAGACTATGTTTATAAGGATAATCTTGGCCGATTTAGGAGAAGCCTACAAAAAATCCATTAATAACCGGATCAAAGCACTACTTGGTTCACTCTTCCCCTCAGGATTGACCCGGAACGAAAATGGTACATTTGACCACAAGATTAGCCCGTTATATCAATATATTCAGGACAATTCCTTCGACACTGCCCTGAACGAACAAAGCGAGCCGAATGGGTACTTTCACCCCGCCAGAGGCGGGCAGGCACAAGGATCATTCGGTAAAATTTAGTATACACATACATTCTGCTATTTTTTGATGTAAAGATGTAAAATGGAATAAGTATTCCTCTTAAAATATGAATAAGGAATTTTCAGAAATACTTCTAGGATTTAAAAGAGCCCTTAAGTTAATGGGGAGGCCGGAAAAAGTCTCGTTAATTGTAGCTTCTTTTTTAATGCTCATTGCGGGTGTTTTAACTAACCTTCCTGCCCTAATACTGGGTAGATTAGTAGATAAGGTAGTAAGCGCAACTACATTTCAATTCAATTTAGCTGTTCCGTTTATTGGCTTAATCATAGTGATAATTATTATTCGTGAAGCGTTGACTATTGTAAGAAAGTATCTCGTTGAAAATATTGCTACTCAGACCGAGAAAAAACAAACAGTTGCAGTTATAAACCACCTTCTTAGAACTGACATATCAGTTATCAATAAACAGCAAATCGGTTCCTTACATGGAAGAATTTTCCGTTCAATTCAGGGCTTAGTACGTATTATTAAATTGGGATTCCTTGAGTTTCTCCCCACTATTTTTAGTGCGGGGGCAGCTCTTGCTATAGCGCTTTCTCAAAAACCAATTTTAGCAACAGTAATGGCCTTAGTCATACCGACCGGATTATATATCATTATCAAGCAGGTATCTTCACAAAAAGGTATCCGCGTTTTTCTTTTAAGAGGAAAAGAGAAAATTGATGGAACAGTGGTTGAGATGCTGGGCGGTATAGAAACAGTAAGAGTCTTAAATACGACATCACAAGAAGTAGAAAAAGTTGAAACTGTTGCCGAGGAGCTACGAAAAAGGGAGATAAAACACCATATTTTTATGGCCTTGTTTGATTCAGGTAAATACCTGAATGAAGGGTTTTTCTATATCGTAGTAATTAGTTTATCTATTCTTTTATCTGCTCAAGGGATAATTTCGCGGGGAGATATTCTTGTTTACTCAATTCTTTTTCTAAGCATCACTGGTCCCTTAAGAGAAATTCACAGAATACTTGACCAGGCGCACGAAAGCTCTATTTTAGTAAATGATTTACATAGTTTACTAAATGAACCGCTTGATGAGTCATTTAAGGCAGTACCAGAAAGCAAAGTCAAGAATCCTTCAGCACAATTAAATGCGGCTATTTCAATCAGAAACCTTTATTTTTCTTATCCCAATAAACCCTTTAAGGATTTAAGTAATATACATCTTAAAATAGATTATGGAGAAAAGATTGGAATTGCCGGGGCTTCTGGGTGTGGCAAAACCACCCTTATAAGAATATTACTCAGGCTGCTGCATAATTATTCAGGGGAAGTTTATCTTTTTGGCAGGGATCTTAACGGTATTTCAAGAGAAGAAATTGCAGAAAGGATTGCTTACGTTCCACAAAAAACTTATATATTTTCCGGCACTATAAAAGAAAATATTCTTTATGGGTGTATGAGAAAAAATATTAAACAGGAAGAAATTGTTGAAGCTGCCAAAAAGGCAAATATTTATGATGAAATTGTACGATCTTTAGGAGGTTTTGAGGGGAGGGTTACTGAAAATGGTAATAACTTAAGTGGTGGTCAAAAACAAAGACTGGCCATTGCAAGATTAATTTTGAAATCCCCCGAAGTTTTTATATTCGATGAAGCGACGTCTGCCTTAGACAACACTAATGAGATTGCGATACAAAGAAATATAGAGCGATTATTTGAGGATAAAACAATGATTACAATAGCGCATAGATTAACCACACTTAAAAATAGCGATAGAATTTTAGTTTTTGACAAAGGTAAAATAGTGCAGGAAGGAGTATTTAATCAACTTGCTAATCAAAAAGGATTGTTTCAGGATTTTCTAGAACAAAGAGAACCGATTGCAGTTTAGCTTTCCAAACGCTAACCTAAAATAACTTCACTTGGGTGTAGAATTTTAGGGCGAAATTTCTGCAGTTTCTAGTAGTCTTTTGAAGCTAAAATATACAAAGTTCGATAAAAATCATCTGGAGCGGGAGAGGGACTTATACCATCATAGATGTTATAATAATGACATGGTTATTGGCGATTTTATAAGAAAAAGAAAACATTTATTTTGGTCAACTAAAAATTATGATGGTCTCTCAAATGAAGCTGTAGTTGAAGCTGTTTTGAATTATGGCGGTATGGATGATGTACGGGAGCTAATCTCTCTTCTAGGGATACAACAGGTTTCAAAAATTTTTTATGATCAAATACGCCGCATACGGGTCAATTACGATCCGAGAATAGTAAATTATTTTTCTTTATACTTTCGAAAATATGCATAAAGAAATTTTAACCGGAACCCAATCAAAGCTTTTGTCAATTGTTAAATTATTTTCAGAAAAATTCGGCTTGGTAGGAGGTACAGCCATTGCATTACATCTGGGTCACCGGGAGTCACTTGATTTTGATTTGTTTAGTTTTAATGAATTCAGTAACGACTCAATTAAAGCAAAAATTGCCAAAAAAGTGGTTATTGATAGTGTTTTTGTTGACAAAAAGGGAGAGTACACATTTTTAATTAACGGTGTTAAGTTTACCTTTTTCCAATTTCCATATGAAATTAATTTTTCAGAATCGTTCGGTGAAATAGTAAAGCTGCCTGATATACTTTCACTCGCAGCTATGAAGGCATTTGCGCTCGGCCGCAGGGCCAAATGGAAGGACTATGTTGACTTGTATTTCATTCTGAAAACACGCCATACTATTTCTGAAATAACAGCTAAGGGCGTTGAGATATTCGGCAACGAATTTAACGAAAAAATTTTCAGGACTCAACTGGCATATTTTAAAGACATTGATTATTCAGAAAAAATTATTTACCAAAAAGGTTTTTCAACTGATGATGAAGTAATAAAAAAGGCTCTTGTTGAGTTTAGCCTGCTCGATTAGCTTATCCTGACAATATAGATCTCTTGAGAGCAGGAGACGCAAATTGCGTTTTCTGAAAGAAAAGGAAAGTTCAGCTTAAGACCGAAGGCCGCAAGCTTTGCTTATTGTGAACTAATCTGCTCAATTACCTTTCTCATTTCAACAATTTAAAGGATATCTATCAAACAGATTAAAGAGGAAATTACTTAAAATAAAGACTTTATGAATAAAAACAAAGCTATGACTACAACAATTATTAAAAGCCAACCAATTAGGTTATCTGTTTTAGATCCTTTTCCAGACATT
>JACPEY010000048.1 GCA_016183245.1 Candidatus Daviesbacteria bacterium | reverse complement strand
CTTTCGAGGAGTTGGATAAATTAATAAAAACCGATGGAATCAAATTTTCCCCTTGGGGACTAGAGGAAATAAACTATCTTCTTGAAAATCCAAGTAAAGTGCGCAAATTACTTCAAAAAATAATATCTTGAGCCTGGGAGCGGGTGAGGGGAGTCGGACCCCTTACGTCCACTTTGGAAAAGTGGCATTCTACCGGTGAATTACACCCGCATATTTAAATCATATTTTATCAGAAAAATACATTTTTTTCAGGAGGTTACTTCAGGATGATGGTTTCCAAGTCTGATAAGTTTTGCAACCAGCTCTTTTGGTTCAATTCCTATAAAATCCAGTCCGCTCTTTTTACCAACCAGCATGCCCTGAATTATATTCCTTGCATGTACTGCCTCTTCCTTTTTAAGGAATCTTATCTTATAAGTCCCTGTCGAATCTACAATTCTGAGGGTTGCAAATAAAGGGATGTATTCTACTTCTACACTTGTTATATTTTCTATTACAATTCCCTGAATCTGCTTTGCTCCAAATAATGGTATATTCAGAAAAGGCTTTGTAGTTATTGTAACATTGGTTAAAGTAATTACTATATCCTTAGGTTCAAATTCAAGAAAGAAACAGGTAGAAATCTTCAAAAGTACTGTTTTGGAGGTACTGGTTAAACTGTAAAGCTTTTGTCTGCTTTTTTCATCTTGTACTATCTGCCTGGATACCTCTTTTTGAGCTTCAGTCTCATCCGGCAATATTTTGTGCCTCATGTCCTCAGCAATCCTCTCTTTTATAACTTCAGTTTTGCTAGGATTTTTTCTGTATCCTCTATTTATTTTTGAAAAATATATCGTTCCGCGCATGATATAAGTTTAAATCCTTAAAGTAAGACCACCACGAAAGGGGAGTAAGAATAATTTAAGAGAATAAAAAGATTCAGCCGTGAATTCATAAAGTATAACCAGGATCTACCCTGGTTATACTCCGGTTTTCTGTTTTTTGTCGCTTACACAACATTTCTTAACAAAACCATTATTTGGTTCAGTAAAGCTGACAGGGCAGATCCTGACAAGCTTACTTCTTCCTCAATCCCATTTGCCTTTATTTCCCGGGCAACAAGGCTGCCGTCTGCAGAAACCATTCCTTCTACCTTAACTACTTCTCCCACTTCAATTGTCCCTTCCTGCTCAAAGTTAGCACCTGCAGGGTCAATGGTGATTGTCCGGCCGTTTATAGTCACAGTGCCTCCGGTAAAAACAGTGACTGTTCCTGTGATTTCAAAGGTATTGCCTTCTATTTCAAAATTTGGCAATTCATCCTCTGCATCACCCCTTATCTCAATACGGACCCTGTTATCATCACTACGGGCTTCAAACCTAAAACGGTCTTCACCGAGCTCATTATCATCCCTGACCTCAATCCTGACCCGGTTATCTCCGCCGCTATTTCCACTTCTTCCGTGGCCGCTGCCGCCTTCTTTTGCCAACACTGTAGAAGTACTTGCAACTACCAGAAGGAATACAGCCAGGGAAATTAGTAACTTATTCATTATCTCTCACCCCCTCTCTTTTGTTTACAATACTTCCTACGGAGAGATCATAAATTTGTTACAATATTTCGTTCAGACTTATAGCTTACCTTACCCAGTTTGTAGCTAAACTGTCATTCTGGGGAGGAGTTTTACGGCGACTCCGGAATCCAGATTCTGGACGCGCCACAGTCAAACGTGGCTGGGACGTTTGACGTCCCGCTCGAAGACTCGCTTGCTCGCCTCGCTGAAGCTTCGGCGAAGCGGGCCAGAATGACAAAAGTGGGGTAACTTCAGACCCCATAGTAATTGATTTACTGGTGGGTTTACTGTATAATTCACAGATTATGCAAAAAACAGAACAGGATTCAGGTTATCAAAATAAACATTTCAAAAGTATCCATCTGGATACTTACCGTGGCATTGCTTCTGATATTATGGAATTAAATAGGCCGGTTGCAGATGGCTTTATGAAAACCAGTGATATGCGCGGTGATGTGGTTATTATGCAAAAACCTCAAGATAGAGTTTGGGATTATGATGAAATAGGTTTTGTAAGGGTTGCAAAACTATTAAAGCTTCCAAGGTTAAATTTTTGGAGAAATGGTACTGGCTTCATCCAAACAAAAAAATCCGAAGGGGTTTGGTATATTGCTATTAATGATCAGGAGCTGGCTAATAAAGTAGTCCGCGCAGAAGACAATAGCAGAAAGTTCGATGAGAGATTTGTAGATGCTTTTAAAGAAGAAGTAAAAAGAGGTTTGGTAACTTGTCTAAAAAGGGAGAAGCTTTTAAACGGAGGACAATATAATTTTGCTTTTTTGGTTGGTTACCATGGATTAATCTCTTACAACTTAGTAGCAGGACCAAGCATACTTGCTGCTGCTTTTATAAGCGGGGAAGCCTCATTAGTAGCTAGCGCCTTGGCTTTTTCCAGCATAGCTAATGCGGCTTCGAATGGCATCAATCTTTTCGGGGCTGGCTTGACTCATGTTGAGCAGAGATTATTTGGCGATGTTTTCAAGGGTAATACACCGGATTTCAACGATCCTTTTGTAAAACACTCCTTATTTGAATTGATTATGCCACCGGTGCCTATTGACAGATTAATATTAGGCTTAAGGTATCTGAATAAACATAGTCATGAATTAATAAAAACTATTAAGTAGCAAAAAGAGCTTTATGGAACGTTTAAACAGACGGGAGCTATTAAAAATTAGTGGCTGGGCAGGAGCTTTAATTACAATTACAGGAATAGATACTGCATATGGCAGAAGAATTGGACTGGAAAGACACCCGCTAAATCCGGACGTAAATTTCACTTTAAGTTCTCAGTCAGAAACAATTACCCCTTTTATTACCTTTCGAAATTTTGAGGAGGCAAAAAGTTTAGGGGCATCTGGTCATAATTTTATCCCCAAGCCAGAAGGGTTTGCCCGTATGCTTCTGGCAATGGCTTATTATGAAGACGGGCAGGATGGTGTTAGCAAAACGCTAAATGCGGTTTCCAAAAGGGGCCTTGAGATAGTATTGGGCCAGCCTATGCCTGGAACCAAAGCCCATGTCTTAAATCCGCTGGTAACCCCCGGTAGACCCTATACTATAACCGTTGATCCTGCCTATTTATTAAGTGGAATATCTCCTCTTCCACACGAGTTGTACCATGTGCACCAGTATATCAGAGACGGTATGGGAAAACCATTTTTAATTAACGGTTTAGCATTCGGTGCATTTATGTCACTCCATAGCTTAATCAGTCATTTCGTGGATATGGAAAAACATATAGGCAGGAGAAAATTTTTATCCGGAGCCGTTAAATGGGGAATTAGTGTTTTGTTATTTATTCAAGCCTCACCAGCCCTTTATCCTTATGAAAATCAGGCATACACGCAAACTGATGAAAGTATTCCTGATACCTTAGCTGCCGATCCCTATTTTCAGTTTGACTCATCCGATCTTTTCGATTTTCAAAAATAATTTTGTTTTGTTACAAATCACTTAGTTGTACGTACTATATATGGATAAAGGACTTCAGG
Source organism: Candidatus Daviesbacteria bacterium (assembly GCA_016183245.1). Classification (GTDB taxonomy): domain Bacteria; phylum Patescibacteriota; class Microgenomatia; order Daviesbacterales; family UBA10151; genus UBA10151. The sequence goes on along the minus strand of JACPEY010000048.1, from coordinate 14,713 downwards.
AATTAATTGATAAAAGCAAAAAGGGGGACAAAGATGCTTATGGCGGGATTTATAAAATATATGTTAAAAAAATCTACCGGTTTATATATTACATGGTTTATGAACGCGAGCTTGCAGAAGACCTTACGCAGATGGTTTTTATCAAAACCTGGGTATCGCTGCATTCATACGATGAAACAAAAGGAACATTACAGTCTTATCTTTTTGCAATTGCCAGAAACCTTGCAATTGACTATAAAAGAAGAAAAAGAGAAATTTCTTTGGAAAATATTGCTGAACCTGCCTCCAACCATGAGGCTGATGAGGAAATATTACGGGAAGAACAGAGGGATCTGGTTGCAGAACTTTTTAAATATTTGGATTATGAAGAGAAACAACTTATTATCTTTAGATATTTTGAGGAGCTTAAGTTTATTGAAATTGCGGATATTTTAAAACAAAAGGAAGGAGCAATAAGAGTAAAATTACATAGGATACTTAAGAAATTAAGGGAAAAGATAAAAGGAGGAAACTATGGATATTGAAAAAAAGCTTAAAGAATTTAAAAAATATTATGAAAAAGTAGAGCCTTCAAGAAATTTTATGGAGCAAGGGAGCAAGAATTTACAGGATAGAATCCTGCAGCTTGAAAAATCTAAGACAGAAAGGCGTTTCTACTACCTTCGTCCGTTTGCTTTGGCAGTTTTTACTTTCTTTGTTCTGATAGTGATTTCAGGAGGATTAGTCCAGGCTTCTCAAAAAGCCTTGCCCGGAGAACCGCTTTACCCAGTTAAAAGATTATCAGAAGATGTAACTGCAAGAATTTCAGGCAATCAGGTCAACAGGGTAGAAAACAGGGCCGGTGAAATTGTTGAACTTAGTAAAAAAGGAAAAAGTTCAAAGCAAGTCCAAAAAGCAGTAGAGGAATACAAAGAAGCAGTTGATCAGGCCAAGCGGTCCCGTAAAAATACAGACGATATAGAGAAGCGTTTGGAAGAACACGAGCGCGAATTTGAGCAAATTAAAAAAGGTTCTTCGGGAGAAGAAATTGATGAGGCAATAGAAATTAGTAAAAGAGGCAGGAATGATGAGGATAAGAAAAAAGATGAGAAATAAAATTACCCGCTCTATTTATACAAATTTTCTAAAACCTGTCTTTTTTTCACTTGATCCTGAAGCAGTACATGACTTAATAACTTTAACAGGCAGGGTACTGGGCAGCAATTATATTACCAAAGGTCTCACTGGACTTTTATTTTCCTATTCCCACAAAAGCCTGGAACAAAAGCTTCTTGGGATAAAATTTTCCAATCCAGTGGGGTTGGCGGCAGGGTTTGATAAAGATGCTAAACTAACCGGAATTTTACCCTTTGTTGGATTTGGTTTTACTGAAATCGGAACAATTACAGGAGAATCATGCAAGGGCAATCCCAAGCCGAGATTATGGAGATTAAAGAAATCAAAAGGCCTGGTAGTTTACTATGGTCTTAAAAATAATGGTTGTGAGGAAGTTTCAGCCAGGTTAAAACATCAAAAGTTCGCTATACCCGTAATTACCAGCATTGGTAAAACTAACAGCCCTGATACGGCCGGAACAGCAGAGGGAATAAAAGATTATGTTAAAGCATACAAGGCATTTACCGGAACCGGTGATATTTTTGATATCAACATAAGCTGCCCGAATGCTTTTGGGGGCCAGCCATTTTCTGATCCGGAAAAATTACATAAATTATTACTTGAGATTGATAAAATTCAAACTAAAAAGCCGGTGTTTTTAAAAATGCCTCCTGATTTAACTGATGACCAACTTAATGGGATTTTGAAGGTGGTCAAAAAGCATAAAGTAGCAGGATTTATCTGTTCCAATTTAACCAAAGACAGAAAGAAGATGAAATCTAAAATTTTAGACAGGGAAATCCCTGAGCATGGAGGTATAAGCGGTAAAGCGGTTGAGGATTTATCCAATAGCTTAATTAAGAATATCTACAGAAAGACCGGAGGAAAATATATTATCATCGGCTGCGGCGGGATTTTTACGGCTGAAGATGCTTATAAAAAGATAAAACTGGGGGCATCTTTAATTCAGCTAATTACGGGGATGGTTTTTGAGGGTCCGCAACTGATTAGTGAAATTAACCGGGATCTGGTAAAACTGCTAGAAAAAGACGGTTATGATAATATCTCAGAAGCTATTGGCACTAGATTGCAGCCGGCAGTAAAAGCTTAAAAACTGCCCCTTTTGGATAATTTGCAGAAACCTTAATATTCCCTCCATACCGCATCACTGTCCTTTTTGCAATATAAAGCCCAAGGCCGTGGTTTGCGCTTGATCCGAATTTAAATCCTTCTGTAAAAAGCTTACTTCTGACTCCTAACGGAATACCTTTCCCAAAATCAGCAATATTTACTTCAACAATATTATCTTTTCTTTTTATTTCTATATCAACTCTTTTTGTCTGACCGTGAAGGTAAGCATTCCTGACAATGTTTTCAATTACAAAATATAATGCTTCATCTGTCAAAACTATTCCTGTCCCGTTTATGTTAAATTTAAGCATAGGAAAACATCTGCTAATTTTTTCAACTAAATTCCGAACTTCAAAAGGCTTCAAAGATGCTCCGGAGGAAATAGTAGCTTCTAAATGCCCTATCTGTTGGATAAGGTTTATACTCTGGTCTATTGCCAGATTCAAATCCTCAAGATCATCTATACTCTTTTTTCTTTCATGCATAAGATTAAGATTACCCCCAATTACTGTTAGATGATTCAAAAGATCGTGCCTTAAAGTTTTATTTAAAATCTTTAAAACATCATTAAGTTCGGATAATTTCAGCTCTGCCTGTTCTCTGGCAGAAAGAGCACGGCTTAGCTCATGGGAGTTGAGCTCAATTTCTGCCCACGAAGCCAAAGCTTTTAACCTCTCTATGTTTTCCAAACCAATCCTTCTGGGTTTATAATCCTTAATACAAAAAGCGCCTATCCTTTTGCCGTCTGCTGCCTTCAGTGGAATAGCTGCATAAAATCTGATAAAGGGTTTTCCGATAACCATCGGATTTTTGGCAAATCTGGGATCTTTTAAAGCATTTGGGATAATAAATGTATTCTCAGCCAGCATGGCATGACCGCAAAAAGAAATTGCCCTTTTCCCTTCACTGGCAGAAAGTCCCTGGCATGATTTAAACCATTCCCTGTCTGAATCAACTAAAGTAATTGTTGAGATAGGAACTTTAAATAAAGTTAGGGCAAGTTTGGTAATCTTATCAAACCTGGCCTCAGGAGGCGTATCCAGAATATTTAGCTTCTTCAGTGACTTCAACCGCTCTTTTTCATCTGCCGGAATCGGTGCTTCCTGATACTTTTTCATATCGCGTAAATTCTATCTTAAAATAACTGAATTCTGCAACTTTTTGTTTATATCTGTTTAGTAATTTTTGATATGGGCAGGAGTGGGGGTTGGTTTGTATAGAACATTAAACAGTATTCCTGCAAGAATAATTATTATTGATGCTACAATAACAGGTGTTTCCGGGGTAAAAGAGGCAGCTATAAAACCGGATAATACAGGAGGGATTAGGGTTGCAAGAGCTTGTATTGAAGAATTAATGCCTAAAATTTCTCCCTGGATCTTTTGATCAGCAGAGCGGGAGATAAGCCCCACCATATTGGCAAAGGACAAACCGTTACAGATTGCAATAAAAGGGGCAATTAAATAAATTAACCAGGGTATTTGCACAAAATATAAGAACCCGATAAATATTCCGTCAGAGATTAAGGTAATTTTTAATACTTTATCTTCACTGAAAAATCTGGCAGTTTGTCTGGTAATAACAGCCTGGGTAAATACAATCCAGCCTCCCATAAAAGAGAAGAAATCACCAATGTTGCCCTGCGAAAAGTGAAATTTTTTAATAAAGTATACACTGATAAAGCTGATAAAGAAGGCAAAACCGGAAAAGAAGATGAAGTTTGTTAAATATAAAAGCCTGAGGTTTTTAACCTGAAAAGCTTTTATGATATTTACAACTGATTTGGCCCATTCAATATGAGGTTTTTTGTTTAAAAAATTATTTGTTTCGGTAAAATTAAACCTGACGGAGAAACTGTTTATCAAGCTCAATATGGCTGCAAAATAAAACGGCACAGTCGGGTTAAAAAAGGGCAGCAGGGCCGGGTCTGATAATTTACCTCCTAAAAAAGGGCCTATTATAAACCCTGTCCCAAAAGCTGCTCCAATTAAGCCAAAGTTTTTGGCCCGGTCTTTTGGTTTGGTAAGGTCTGCAATAGAGGCCTGAGCTACTGATAAATTGCCGCTGTTGATTCCTGCAAGGGCCCTTGAGAGAAAGAGCAGTGGGATGCTTTTAATAGAGATTCCTAAAGCAAACAGGACATAGGAGATAACAGAGCCTAAAAGGGTATACATTAAAACAGGTTTTCTGCCGAATTTGTCTGAAAGCTGGCCTAAAATTGAGGCAGAAAATAGCTGCATTAGGGGAAATGTTGCTGTTAAAAGCCCCAGTAAAATATAGCCTGCCTCAACAGAAACTCCGGAAGGCAGGATATAGAAGCTGGACTCAGGGTCTGCCAAAAGTAAAGGTACAATCGGAAGCAGTATCCCCACCCCCAAAGAGTCTATAAAAAGAGTTAAAACTACAATTGATAATTGATTTTTAAGAATTTTTTTCATAAACACGAATTCGCAATTGTCATTCTGACCCGCCTCTCAGCCGGAGGCAGTGAGGGCGGAGAAGAATCTCCCACTCACCTCACTGATTCGGCGAAGCGAACGTATGTGTGACTGAAACAAATCCCGACTTTGTCGAGTACACTCGATGAAATCGATGTTCAGAGATCCTTCGTCACTTCGTTCCTCAGGATGACAGGAAGTGTGAAACTTGTAATAAAAAAGGGCGGAAGAAGATAAAATCTGTCTTCTGCCCAAATACTGGTCGGGGACCAGGGAATTGAACCCTGTGCTTCTCGCTCCCAAAGCGAGCGTTCTACCGATGAACTAGTCCCCGGACACTTGTTAATGATAACCCAGATGAAGCTAAAAATCCAGACTGGTTAGACAAAAAAGAGATTACCGTAAGAGCTATGAATATTTCTTTCTGTTGTAAAATAATTTAAGACAGGTCCACCATTACTTGGCCTGCCGACTATCCTTACCGGCTCAAGATCGACTTTATCATTCTTTCTTTTTGCATCCGGGTGACAAACCTGGACTACCCAAACATTACTCATACCATGGCTGTCTGCCGTTTCAAGATAAGGTACTATTTCAGCTACATTATCATCAAAAAGGTAGAATGCTTTCTTTTTAATATGACCAGGGAGCAGATTACTTAAATGCAGTAAAGTTTCAGCTTTAATATCGTTTGTGTATATAACCATATCAACATTACTTCTTTTTAATACACCGCTTGTATGAATTTTATAAACCTGACCCAACGAACCCTCAATTTTTCCTCTTGTTGCTATAAACCCTAAGGCTGCAGGGCTTTTTGTATTAAACACTGCACCGGCAAAATCCTGGTATAAAAAACGGGAAATACGGTTGTTATAAAAAACCTCTGAGATTTGAGGATCAACTACCTGTCTTGCTATAGCAATTTCACCACGTGACTTTACCAGTTCTGCAACATCTTTTGCCCACTCAGTAGCTTCATCAAGAGCCGTACCTTCCGGCACTCTTCTTTCTATAAGATCCCTATATGCAGTTAGTAATGCCAGATTTAAACGTGGTGTATATCTTTTTTCACCTACCGCTTTACCCGGCACCATAATTTTTGAGGCTTCATACAAAGCTTTACCTGAATGTAATGGAATACCAAAATGCTGCTCCATCAGCTCCTGTTCTTTTCTATGCCAGCGGGTGGCCGATGCTAAACAGTCATCAAAATCAACTCCTTTAATAACTCTTAATTTATCCATTGAATCATGGCTAAAAGCAAAAAGATTCCTTACTTCAATATAAATTCTGCCTCCTTCTATACTAAACCAGTCGCTTCTAGAAATTGAAGCCAGTAACGAGCGAGTTACTCCCTCAACAGGAACATCAGCACGCGTGAATTCTAATCTGCTTGTGATATCAGAAGGTTTAACAACCTCACAAAAGGCGATACGTCTTGAAAATATTTGAGATCTTCGATTGACAGCTGCCTCTACCAATGACCCTGCCATAAAAATATTGTACTGCAATATCTTCAAAAGTAAATACTTGTAAGTTACTTAAGTTTTAATATTAAAACAGTTCAAAAGAATGTGCCCAGGGTGGGAGTCGAACCCACACGACCTTGCGGCCATTGGATTTTAAGTCCAGCGTGTATACCATTCCACCACCTGGGCATAGATGGTATTGTAGCAAAAAAGTATTGATACTTCGAGTCCCTCAGTATCAATGGTGAGTACAATCGAACCATTGACAATTGAAGGAAGTTGATTTATCCTTGTGCACACCTATGAAAATTACCCGGAAAAATCTCTTCTTTCTGGCTCTTTTTTCCGCAGTTGGCTTTATAGCCTTACAGATTCCTTTTAACAAAATCATGGGTTCTAATGTTTCTTTTACCCTTTTTGACTTTTTTGGGGCAATGGCAGGAGGATTTTTGGGTCCTGTTTTCGGAGTGCTTTCAGTTTTGGGGGTAGAGGTTGCAAACATGTTTATTAAAGGCACACCCTGGACCACAGGATCAATTATCAGGCTTTTTCCAACCCTTTTTGCAGTTTTGTATTTTGCCTTAATGGGAAGCAAGAAGTATTCAGGAAAATGGATGCTGATAGTTCCGGTCTTTTGTATTATTGCTTTTATAGCACACCCTGTTGGCAGACAGGTACCTTATTATGCCTTAATGTTTTGGTTGATACCGGTGTTTGCATACTTTAAAAAAGATAATTTATTTATCAAGAGCCTGGGTGCAACTTTTACAGCTCATGCAGTTGGAGGGGCAGCCTGGATTTGGGCCTTTAATTTACCAGTATCTGTCTGGAACGGGTTAATACCGGTTGTGATTGCAGAAAGGCTTTTGTTTGCCACAGGAATTGCAGCATCATTTGTAGTAATTAAACATATTTTATCCTTCCTTGCTGCAAAGAAAATTCTTCCGTCACTCGAGAGATATGCTTTATCCAAACCTGAAGTTTCCCAAAAAGTCTGACAGACCCTTTTTTTATACAAATTTTGTCTCCACAGTTGACGGTAAAGTCCAGGTAAAAAAAGAAGGCTACTGGCCAATTGGCAGCAGGAGGGATTACCAGGTGCTTCTGGAGCTGCGCTCCTTTGCCGATTGTTTAATTCATGGCGGAAATTTAGGCAGGGAATTTGGGGGTATAACTGTAAAAAGCTTAAATAAGCCGGCATTTAAAAGAATGCGTAAGAAACTTGGAAAAGACCCTGTCCTGCCATATTATATTTTATCTGCTAGGACTGACGGGCTGAAGATATCAAAAACCAGCATAATTAACCCTCAGGATGGAATCCCGGGCCTTGTTAAATTTCTTCAGGATAAAGGCTATAAAAATGTGCTTGTCGAAGGAGGGCCCACACTTTTAGGGTCTTTCCTGAAGGAAAACCTCATAGATGAGATTTTCCTGACTATCGCACCAAAAATCTATGGCAATGAAAAGGGGAGTACATTAACCCTGGTTGAGGGTCAACTCTTTCCTGAACATGCCATAAAAAATCTACGCCTTTTATCTGTAAAAAAGTTTAATTCTGAACTTTATCTGCGTTACAGGGTTATATAGATCCCGATTTTTCATCGGGATGACATAAATGTCGATTTTAGCGGTCTTCTCTTGGCCTTGCAATATTGACTACGATCTTACGACCTTCAACATCTGTACCATTTAAGTTTTTGACTGCGTTTTGAGCTTCTTCGTCAGAAGACATCTCAACGAAACCAAAACCTCGAGATCTGCCTGTTTCACGGTCTTTGACTACTTGTGCTGAGACAACAGTACCTGCTTGTGCAAAAAGCTGAGCAAGTCCTGCATCATCAATAGCCCAAGGCAAAGAACCTACGAACAATTTCTTGTTATTGATAAAAATTCACCTCTCTTTCTTTTTAGATTTGTGGAGGTGAATTACTGTAAAAACACTAAATACACTCTACTCACTATTAAATTGTCCCATATACATAAAAAAAATGCAAGTTTAGGTTTAGTAACTACTCAGAATTTCCCAATAAATTGTCATTCCGAACCTGCCTGTCGGCCCGCTTCGCCGAATCGAGGCGAGCAGGCAGGCGTAGTGAGGATTCTCAAAATTGATCTAGAGATCTTTCCCCGCCCTCACTGACTCCGGCTGAGAGGCGGGTCAGGATGACAAAATCACTGGGAAAAACTAATTAATTTCTAGGTTTACAAGTTTGTTACTCTTTTTTTACACTGTTAGAATAGTTATCTGCTAGCATAAATTAATGAATTTAGTAGAATCCCGTATATCGCGTAGAAAGTTTATGCAACTGGTAGGAGGAACTGTGGGATGTTTACTGCTGTCAAATTCCTGCGTTCCAATGCACGGTAATCTACAAGCTTCAGAAGACAAACAAAGATACTTAACTTTGCCTTTTAGAAAATCGGATGTCAATGGACAATACCAAATTACTGAAGCTTGGTTTTACAAGGAAGAAAAAGATATTCACGATTTTACTAATCATTTTGCAATTGATTTTCATGTGCCTTACGGTACTCCTCTTCTGTCTCCGGCAGACAGTTTTGTAATGAGTTCTTATCATGCAACCTGGGTCAGAAATCCTGACGGAACAATCAGGTTGTGGCAGGGAAAAGAAGTAGGCTTTGGACTGGGCTATTTTATACAAGCATATGTCCCAAAACCGGTTAACCGTTTCCTTCAGCTTGCTCATTTATCAGAAGTAGATTCGTCAGTTCCTTTTAGTCCGCCTACTTATGATAGTGAGCATGATAGTTGGAATCCGACTAATCATACACTTACTATTGAGGAGTTAACTAAACATCCGATGGTGGTTGCAGTCAAAAGAGGAGATCCTTTGGGAAGAATTGGATTTTCTGGCCTGAGGTGGGGAAGATATCAGGAATACATAGCTGGAGAATCAAGGCCTGTTCCTATAGATCCAAATATTCAACGAAGTTGGGATGAACCTCATGGACATTTTGAAGAATGTTTCAGAGATCAGCAAACCGGTGCAAAAGGCGACCAGCGCGACCCTTATGATCTTAATACTACTGCTGAACATTATCCTCAACCAGGCAGACCTCTGCCGATGGGGCCAAAAGCGCTTTGGATTTTGGCACAAGACGGACTGCCTGCCTTTGCTGCAGCTTAAAACCAGGAAGTTATCACGCAATAATCGCGCAAAGAATCACGCAATGAATCACGCAATGTAGTTATCGCTTTGCCAGAGTATAGAAAGAACTTGGACCTTTACCGTTTAATTTCAGAAGACCCTTATTTGTAAGGTTCTGCAGCTTAAGTTGTGCTGTTCTTTTGGCAACTCTTAAAATATCCACTACATCTTCAGACGTTACTGCACCGGTTGTTGTTAAAAAATCCATGACCTGAATTTCATCACGGTCCAAAAATATCTGTTCACTCTTTTTTTGGGCTTTACCAAAACCTATTGATTGAATCTGCTCCAGAACTTTTCTTGCTTCCACCAAAAATCCGGTGGTGAAATATTCAAGCCAGGCAGTAAAATCCATATCTTTTTGATAATTTTTCCCCTGGGCCATGTTTTCCGCATTATAATAAGACATCCTGTCCCTGTTGTAGTAATCCTCCAGAACCAGAATTTTTCTAAAATCCCATTTATCCCTGTAAAGCTGCATCTGCGTTAGAAGCCTTGCCACCCTGCCGTTACCGTCTGTAAAAGGATGAATGGAAACAAACTGCAGGTGTAATATACCAGCTCTGATAATCGGGTGGATATCTTTTTTTGATTCTTTCAGCCACCCTAAAAGATCATCAACTAATTTACCAACATGGCTGGCCGGAGGGGCTTTAAAACGCAGCATCTCCCGGCCTCCTCCTAAATCATCCAAAACATAAACATCAGCCGGCCGAAATTTTCCTGCTTTTTCTTTCTCCACCAGGCCGGAGGTTACAATTTTATGAAGGCTTAAAATTTCTTCTTTTGTAATATCGCCGTGTTTTTTAACCATCTCATCTAAAGTCTTTAAGGCATTGTAATAATTTTCTACTTCTAGGATATCTTTTTGAGGCGCCCTTACGCTTTTCCCTTCCAGGACTTTACCGACCTCAAATTGAACCAGCTTATTCCCTTCTATCGATGTAGAAGTATGTGCCATCCGTAAGATTGCCTGACGGCGCAGCTGCGCTTCATTTAAAGGCAGCACCCTGGATCTTTCTACAGCAGCTTTAATTTCTGCAATTTCGGCAATCCGGGAAAGTATGAGTGGTGTGATATTATATTTGGGCACCAACATAACACTAATATTATATCATAAAACCGCGCAAGAATCGCGCAAAGAATCACGCAATGATACAACTAAGATTCTCCGTGTTACAATTTTAAAATGTGGGTAAAAATTCTTTTGTTATTTTTTGTTTTTTCTTTTCTTTTCAAAACTGACCACTCCTTTGATCAGGATCTAGGAAGACATCTTAAGCTGGGAGAAATTATCTGGCAGAGCAAATCTGTACCCCAAACCAACCTTTTTTCTTATACCAACTCCAATTTCCCCTTTATAAATACCCACTGGCTCTTTGAAGTCTTTGTATATCTGGTAAGTAAAATTGCGGGTTTACAAGCGTTACTTCTTATTAAGATAATAATTTTTTTACTTTCTGTTTATCTAACACTAAAGAGCATTCCAAATAGCAATCGGGCATTACTTTTACCTGTTGGATTTATCATGTTTCATGTTCTGAGAGAAAGGACTGAGTTCCGGCCGGAGATCTTCAGCTTCCTGTTTACTGCCTTGACCCTTTTTGTTTTAAACAAGTATTCAGCTTTAACGCAAACGTCCTCCGACCTGCCCGTCCAGTCTTGCCTGTCGGTAGACAGGCAGGCGGGTCGTGGTACATTTGTAGTAAATACTAGACTTATCTTTTTATTGCCAGTGATACAGCTTATTTGGGTCAATACACATATCTATTTCTTTGTAGGCTTGATCTTACAGGCTATCTTTCTTATTCATGCAATCTACCAATATTTGTTCATCCACCCCAAGGGTGGACATATAAAATTACTATCTTTCATTTTATTACTATCAGTTATCGCAAGTTTAATTAATCCTAACGGTTTAACAGGGCTTTTGTATCCTCTGAATGTCACCCAAAATTATGGCTATACCATAGTTGAAAATCAAACTATCTTCTTTTTAGAAAACATCGGTTTTCGCGATCCTAATTTTCTGTTTGTCAAACTAAGTATTGGGATTATCTGCTTAGGAATTGTTATAACCTTCTTAAAAAGAAAGCTGGAAATTAAAAATGTATTACTGGCAGGTTTTGGGGTAACTTTGTCGCTTCTTAATATCAGAAGCATTCCTTATCTGGTATTCCTGTTATTGCCAACCACCTTACAAAACCTGAGCCGGATAAAATCCGGCGCCGCTACTAAAACCCTGGCAATTATTTTTGGACTGATCCTGTTATTTGAAAGCCTTATCTATTTAAACGGGGATTATTATCGTTATAAGGATATGGACAATTCTGTAAGCTTCAAACTAGTTGAAAACGGTAAAAAAGCTTTGGACTTTGTCATAAATAATAACTTAACAGGCCCTATTTATAACAACTTTGATATAGGCAGCTACATTATTTATAGAGGCTATCCCAAATATCTTATTTTTGTTGATGGAAGACCCGAGGCTTACCCGAAGGAATTTTTTCAGGATGTTTATATACCGGGTCAGCAGGATCCCCAAAAATTCCAGGAGTTGGACCAAAAAATTCAATTTAAAACAATCATCTTTTCCCATACTGACCAGACACCCTGGGGAAAAACTTTCCTGACATCGATTGTGAAGAATAATAATTGGAAAACAGTTTATCTGGATGATTTTATAATCATATTGGTAAAAAACGATTTTTCTGCTTTACAATCAATTGAACTGTCAAAATTGAATCCATCCTCATATTCTTTTGATTCTTATCTTTCGTATCTGAGGCTTTCCCTTTTTCTCCTGCAAACACAAAATCAGGACTCTGCCGGAAAATTTGCTGAAAAAGGGCTGGCAATATTTCCCCAAAGCCCTTTAGGGAATGCGCTCTTTGGTGTTACAGCCCAAAATAGCATTTTCTGGTAATTTAGCGCAAAGCATTCCTGGACTTTAGAAAGAAGTAACCTATAATTAAAGCAGTTGTTACAGGAGAGAGCCATGATGGAATATGCAATCCAAAGCTGTCCAAAAGCATGATAGAGCCTAAAAAGAAGATAGAATACATTGCTCCGTTTTTTAGAAAAACATAGCGTTTTATCCTGTCAATATTTGAAATAGTCATTTGTCTTACTACCAGTGCACCAATACCGTTTCCCAACAAAATCAGCGGAACAGACAAAGTAAAAGCAAACGCTCCCACAACTCCGTCTATTGAAAATGTTGCATCAATCACTTCCAGATATAAAATCTTACTTGCATCAGTCAAAGATGTATCGCCTTTGCCCAGTAGTTTCTTCTCAGCCTGTGCAGCATTTTCCTTAAATCCGTGGGTTATAAAAAAAGCCGTTGACCCTACGACTGCCCCGAAAGCCATCAAAGGATCTATTTTGATCGAAAACCAAACAACAGCTGCCAAAATAATTGAAACTATGGCATAAAACCAGACACCTTGTTTTTGAAAAAATTTCTCACCTCGAAGCCCAAAATTTTTTGGTTCCAAAAACAGCCAATGGAAAAACAAAAAAATTAGAAATATACCTCCTCCGGCAAGTAAAATATGTTTTGAACTCTCAATGGCTTCTGCCACAGCCGGGTTAGAGCTTAAAGCTGCGGTGAATGATCCTATTGGACCTAATGATGGATTCACTACCCAGACAATTGCCCAGGGAAGCAAACCTCTTAGTAAAAATACGGCAATAAAAAGCCCCCAAAGCAAAAACCACCTTCTGGCCTTTTGACTCATGGTGGATAAAACTTCAGCATTGATAACAGCGTTATCTATTGATGAAACTGTCTCAAAAAGTACTAAACCTGAAACTATTAATACAATGGTTACAATATCCACAAGGATTATTATATACTAGGGAGATGAAATTTAGGACTCCCAGATTTCCGGTTGCAAAATTTTTATTATTCTTAATCATATTTGCTTTAGGTGTTGGTTTTGGCTACAAGTATTATGAAGGAATACAGAGCAAACAGGTTGTAATTTCGGAGAAAAATAATAGTAAAGCTTTTGTCTCAGAAATTTATGACAAAATTAAAGAAAATTACTGGAATAATATCTCCGATGCAGAACTTCTGGATCTATTTAAGTTATCCATGGACAGAAACGGAGGAAATTTATCTGTTACCAAATTTGAAAATAAGGATAAATTTTTAGAAAGCCTGGATAAAACAGCTGCAAATTTCAAAGACGAGCAAAAAAATAAATTTATTGTAACTGTGATCTCACAAGTCCTGGCTTCCCTTAGTCCTGCAGGAAGATCAGGACTATATACACAAAAGAATGAAGAGCAGCTTAAAAATACAGTTTCCAATATCAATCCTGATAAAGACCTTTATAAAGACCTCGGGCTTGCAAAAGGTGCTTCAGAAGAGGCGGTAAAACAAAATTTTGAGCAAAAATCAGAAGAACTAAAAAAAGACAGATCACCGGAGGCTCAGGAGAAATTAAAAAAACTTACATATGCCAAGGAAGTTTTATCCAGTAAAGACAAAAAAGAAAAATATGACCAAAAGGGAATAGAACCGACTATTTTTACAAAAACTATGGATTCATGGATTTTATACCTGCAGTTTAAAAAATTTTCTCCCACCTCTTTAGAAGAATTCCAGAAGGCCTTTGAACAATATAAGGAAGACCCACAATTAAAGGCTTTAATTCTTGATCTCAGAGGTAATATTGGCGGGGCAATTGACCAGACTGCTTATCTTTTGGGTTTTTTCCTGGGCAAAGGCCAATATGCATTTGATTTTTATCACAAAGGAGAATATTTACCTTTTAAAACTCCAAATGATAAACTTCCCGGCGTATCCAAATATAAACAGGTAATAGTGCTAATAGATCAAAATTCCCAGTCTTCTGCAGAAATGCTCGCTGCTTAAAAAAATACCATGCAGGTGTTTTGGTGGGAACTCCGACTAAAGGATGGGGGACAGTGGAAAGGGTATTCCCTTTGGATAATCAAATCAGCAAGGAAGAAAAATACTCTTTGTTTTTGGTTCATTCCCTGACTTTGCGGGACGATAATTTACCAATTGAAGGCAGAGGGGTGGAGCCGGATGTCAATATCACAGATACTAATTGGCCTCAAAAACTGCTTTTATATTTTAATAACCCTGCACTAATTGATAATACCGCTAAAATCCTTTCAACGCCTATTTAATCTAGGGATAAAATTTAGGGCTAAGGAGTTAATGCAAAAGCGTTTGCCGGTTGAAGTTGGACCGTCATCAAAAACATGGCCTAAATGAGAACCGCACTTTTTGCACATTACTTCAATTCTATGAACTCCCATTGAGTAATCATCCGCATAGGCGATATTTTTATTCATCACAGGTTTATCAAAAGAAGGCCAGCCTGTTTTTGAATCAAACTTGGCACCAGATGAAAAAAGGGGAGTT
>JACPEY010000047.1 GCA_016183245.1 Candidatus Daviesbacteria bacterium | reverse complement strand
CCCGGTCATATACCAGCGCAACTTTCATTAGGGGAATTATATCACGGAGTGATACAAGATTTTCTTATAGCAGAAAGTTAGCCTTGCCGCTCCAACCTCATGGAAGAACCCTCTTTTTGACGCGCAAAATATTCTTCTCTTGCTTTTATAGCAATTCTTTCAAAATCTTCAGGCGGTTCTAGCCAAGTTTCATAATTTTCGCCATCTACTTCTCTATCTATTTCTTGCCCTTTTCTTAAACCCTCTGTTTGAATATCTAGCGCTTGACCATCTTCGGTGAAAGCTACAGTATAAATATCTCTTTGCCAACCAAAATCTATTAATTCCCAATCTCTCACTAATTCTCTCTCTTGTGGGGTAAGCTCCCAAATTATTCCATGCACCTCGCCCTCTAGGGCTTCTCTAATAGTATAGCTTTCAAAGGTATCTAGCCAACCAGAGGCTCTAATTTTTGTTCTTGCGGGATCGGGAATTTGATCTAATCGTTGTACGCAAAGTTTATAACCTATTAAAACTCCCGGCCTGCCTACTAGATTTTCATTGCCGGTAATTGCCACCATCATTCGTGGATCGCGATTAGCCCCATAACCAAAATATAAAACTTTATCTTCCATAGTTTGCTAATTATACCACAGGCTTAATTTACCCGACACTCGATTACACCTCGAAGGTGGGTTAAGATTACACCTGCGGATGAAATGGTTTAATTCTTCTTACTAAAATATTCATAGACTGCTTTGGAGAGATTGGCGATACGCTCACTGGCGGCGGATGGATTGTCGCTTTCTGACAAAACAACAATTAGATAATCCCCACTGTTTGCAAAAACAATTCCCGCGTCGTGTTTAGCGAAATCTATCTCTCCTGTTTTGTGGGCTACCTTGGCCTCTTTGGGAAGATATTTGGGAATTCTATCATTTAACTCTTGCTGAAGGAGTAGCGAAATTATCCTGCTGGAAGTATAAACGCTAACTCCTTCTCTTTTATAGACTTTTTCAAAAAAGGTAAGCATATCACGGGCGGTAGTCTCTGGCTTATCGGTAGTATCAATTTTAGTATTAACCAAACCCAATCTATTAACCGCCTCTTGGGCTTTATTAACACCAACTTTTTCTGTAAGAAGCACTGCGGCATAATTGTGAGAAATGGCAATCATTTGCCGCAGGGCATTTTCAATAGTAAAATCAATTCTATCTTGTTTAACTTCTGCTTCCTCATCGCTAATTCCTAAAATTCGGTTAATCTGACTGACATCGCCACTTATTACCTCATCTTCTCTAATTTCACCCTCCTCGATCTGTTCCAGAGTCGCCAACATCGTCCCTAATTTATAAAGACTGCCGGCTGGAAAAATTCTATCAGCCTCTTGATAATATTCTTCCCCGCTCTTTAAATTCTTAATAGCCATAGCGTAAGTTCCCGCGCTATTCTCCAGAGACTTAGCGACCATCTCTTCTAAATTTGACCTATGGCCAATTAATTCGATGCTAAATTTATTTTTGGGGATGCCCTTAGTCCCTAGAAATAACAATAAAATGACTAAAAACAAAGCAAGAATGGGGAAAATTTTTCTCATATTTTTTTGTATACTTCTAGTGTTTGTTCTGCCATTTTCCGCCACGAAAATTCCTTTGCCCTTCTTAATCCTTTCGCCAACTTATCGCTTGGATGAACTGCTTCCATCTTATTGGCGATATCATTAATATTGTACGGATTAAAGTAAATTGCCGCCTCACCGCAAATTTCGCGAATAGCGGGAATATCAGAGGCAATAACTAAACAGCCACTGGCCATTGCTTCAAGCGCCGGCAGTCCAAATCCTTCCATTAATGACGGCAAGATTAATGCCTTGGCATTTTTATAAAGTGCTAATAATTCCTCATCTGTCGCTTCTCCATAAAAAATAACATTATTAACCAAATTCATCTTTTTAACTTTTTCCTTTAATCTTCTATAAAAATAGTCTTCCTTACCAACCATAACTACGTTAATCATTAATCCTTTATCCTTCATCATTGCGACTGTTTCGAGTAATCGCTCCAAGTTCTTATGCGGATACGCATTCCCTACATAAAGAAAATAATTTTGAATTTTTAATTGTAATTTTGAATTTAAGGCATCATCTATTCCTTCATAAGTCACAGCGATTTTACCGGAGCTAATCCCAAGATGATCAATGATCTCTTTTTTGGTAGCATTGGAAACCGTGATAATTTTTTTGGCTTTCTTGACTGCCTGACTGATGACAAATTCGTAGCCTAACAATTTTAGTTTATATAAAGGCAGTGGTAGGGTTGAGGCCTCGCCGGTCGGAAAATGATGCAAAATTAAATCGTGAATGGTAACTACAAATGGTTTGTGATAAAAAATCGGTACGGAGAAATAGGGAAAGTGAACTAAATCTAGCTTTTCTTTATTTAATATTGATGGTAACTTTAATTGCTCTTCAATCGTATGCCAGCGAATATCAGTTTTAACTAATTTATGCTTAATACTTGATACATAATACTTAATACTATCAATATCTCCGCTTCTCACGAACAAAACATATTCATTGCTTTTATCAATAACCTGGAGGTGTTTGATAAGGTTTCTAATATAGCGCCCCACTCCTCTTTCATTCCATAACCTAGCATCAATCCCAATCCTCATGTTAAACTCCTTAGAGTTAACCAGCGCTTAAGATTAATTCCTTGCATCACCAGCCAAGTAATAAATCGCGGATATTTATTTAAGTAATGCTTTTTATAGAAAATGTTCATTGCCTGAAATCTGGCATTAGTCGCTCGAATTATTGTTTCTTTGGTGGCATTTGTCAAATGCTGAGAAATTTTTTTGATGCCGCCGGAAACGCCTTTATAATGTAGAATTTTAACCGTAGGTACAAAGTAAATTTTCCAATCTTTCTTTTTCAATCTATAACAAAAGTCCAAATCATCGCCATACCAAAAGTAATCTTCATCCCACCAGTTAACTTCTTCTCCAGCTTGCCGTTTAACTATCATAAAAGCGCCGGCGCAGGAGTCAATCTCGTGAGTTTCGGTCAAACTCATCCACCCTAAGCTATAACCAGCAAATAATCTTGAACGAGGAAAAAGTTTTGATAATCCGGAAAAATGGCAAAATGCTCTCCAGGGCGTGGGAAAACCCCGATGGCAGCTATCATCAAGTCCTCCTGTTGGTAATTCTACCCGACAGGTAGCCGCTCCCGCACTTTTGTGTTGGTCCATAAACTTAATCATTGTTTCTAGAGTTCTCGGATAAACTACCGTATCGGCATTAAGAAATAGGATATATCGACCAGTTGCTATCCTTACTCCTTGATTGTTCGCTCTTGAGAATCCTAAGTTTTTCTTATTACTAATAATCTTAATTTTGTTAATTGTTGAATTGTTAAATTGTTGAATTGCTCCGACGGTGCCATCGGTTGAGGCGTTATCAACGGTAATCGCCTCGTAATCAAACGATCGCGGTTTGTTTTTCTCAATTGACAACAAACACTCTTTAGTCAGTTTTGCCGTATTATAAGAAAGGATAATAATTGATAGGTCAATCATGTTAAGCAATTGTTTTCTGATAAACGTTTTCTAATTTTTTGACAATAATTTTCCAGTCATATTTTTCCTCTATTAATTTTCTAGCCCGTTGAGAAATTTTCCGATAAAGGTCTTCCTTGGTTAAAGCCTCAACAGTTTTATCAACTAGATCTTGAATATTATCTCCTATCAAGACTTGGTTGTTATCTTGAGCCGCAATTCCTTCAATACCAATTAAAGTTGTGACAACAGGGACTCCGCTGGCCATACTTTCTAATATCTTAAACTTTCCTCCTCCTCCCACCCGAATGGGAGCAAGTAATAAGTCTGCTCTGGCAAAAATCTCTCTGGTGTCATCCGGCGCCTCCTCGTCAAATACCACATCCTCTTCATTAGTAAGTTGCTTAATGGAATTGGGGATTGCTTTTCCTACCATCCATAGCTTCAATCTAATTTCTAGCTTCTTGCTTCTAGCTTCTAGCTCTGGCCATATTTCTTTTAATAACCAAGTTGCCGCATCTCTATTTTCAATCCATCTAAAATCCCCAATAAAAAGAATAATTTTTTCTTTTTTTGATACTTGATACTTGATACTTGATACTTGATACTTTGATAAATCAACCCCATTTGCTACCACCGCCACATTATCTCTATCAATTATTTTTTTCTCCCCTTCCCAAGTGACAACAAGTTGAGTAGCTTTTCCCCAAAACTTCCCCTCCCAATATTTTATTTTTGCCACATCCAGCATTAATAGCGGACGGAAAAAAGCTGGAGTTTGTTGGGTAAAACGGTGATAAACAAGATATTCAATATTTTGCTCTGCTAGGACTATTGGGACTGTTGTATCGGGAAGATTTTGCATAATATAAAAAGTTTCAACGTGAATTAAATCAAATTTATTAGTTTTTAATTCTTGTTCAATTTCTTTTCTCATCTCCGGCAAGGTATGACCGACCATCAGAAAAGGGTAGGAAGAAAATCCGGCTTTGAGAACATTTGACAGTGACCATTGTTTTTTTCTTTCAACTGCGATCACTTTTTGACAAAATTTTTCGACTGCTTTAACGTCGTTTAAACTTTGATAATCTCGCTTCTCGCAAACTAAAGTTATTTGATGACGACGAGAAAGTTCTTTAATGATATTAAACAGCCTAATGTGTCCGCCGGAAAACAGCGGATGGGGCAAGAATGACGAAACCATTAAAATATTCATAGAGCAAGAAGCAGATAGTCTTTACTTGAAGCAACAATTGAAAGCATTTTACCAAAACCCTCAAAATCAGATTTAGTGGGATTAGCAATAATTAAATAATTGGCGCCGCTTTCTTTAAACTTTTCTATTGGTCTGTCAAAAACCGGCCAACCCTGTCTATTAGTTTGATAAAGAAAGGCTGTATCGCCACCATATGGTGCGATGACTTTAGCATCTTTTGGAGTTAGTTGGTCAACGATTTTACCGGCGCTAACTATAGCCGAATTATTGATATTAAAATAATCGCGAATAAAGTACCAACTAAAACCAAACATAAACAAATAGCAAATAGCAAATAGCAAATAGCAAATAGTTTTCGATAAATATTCTTTTGGGGCGACCAATAAAAAGTCTACGCCTTTAGCAAGAAAGACCGCCAAAGTTGGCACTATCAGTATTTGATAATAATCATGCTTCACATTTCCTCCTGCCATGACAACTAAATATAATAGCGAAGAAATTATAAATGACCAAAAGAATAAACCTTCCTTCTTTTCTATTTTTCTAGCCAGTCCCAAAATCAGCAAAGCTATCCCCCAATATCCCAGAATTAACCTACCTATTCTATCGGCAAAAATCCAATAAAAAAATGCTCCTTTAAAACGAATATTCCCTTCATTAAAAAGCCAAGAAGATGCCGGTATTCCTTCTGGAAACTGCTGTATCCAATTTCTCCAGAAGATAAGTGGAGCAAGCGTTAAAATCATAAACAACCAAAGTTGCGGATTAATTAATGATTTTATCCCCCATTTGCGAAACGCCAGATAAATCATGGGCAAAGTGAAAAATAGAGCGAAAGGCTTAATCAAAAAAGCGCTAGCTGTAAAAAGGATAGCTAAGCCATAAAAGATTTGCGTTTTAAGATTTATATTTGAGATTTGAGATTTGAGATTTGAGATTTCATCAACCCATCGGTCAAAAAAGTATATCCCAGCTAGTATTGCCATCACCATAGACGGATCAGGCAAAATTGTTCTACTGTAGTATATGTTATATGGCAAAAAGGCAAAGAAAAAAGCAGTTAATGATCCAATTCTGACACCTAAGTATTTTTTGGTTAATAAATATAAAAAAATAAGCGAACCAAGTGAGGAAAAAATCGTCACTAATCTTCCCCATACCTCAATATTAAATTTATTAAAAATATTAAACATAGTTG
>JACPEY010000046.1 GCA_016183245.1 Candidatus Daviesbacteria bacterium | reverse complement strand
ACTTTCAAAGAAGACATGGAGGTACTGTATTAAAAACTGGATCAGTCATTAAGAAAATCTCATATCTTGCTTTTACTAAAATTTGATCAGATAATTATTAAGTAATGAATCAGAGGGGTTTTGTTCCTATAATTATTTTAATTAGTGTATTGCTTGTCGGTGCTATAGGAACCGTTGTTTATGTAAAACAGCAACAGCCCAATTCAAACTCTAGCTTAATTCCCCAGGAAGAAACTTTAACACCAACACCCACTACTTCAGCCACTACAGATAATCCCCCGTCTAATAAACCTGCACAGTCTTCTGTTAAACCAACCACAAAACCAACCGCTTCTTCTACTTTATCTCCCACCCCCAAACCAACAAATAAGCCAACTCCTACTAACACGCCCGCTCCAGCACCTAAGTCTAGTTGTGGAATTAATGTCCTGGCAACACCCTTAGACCCTAACTCTAATTTTGACAATCCTTTAACAGTTCAACTTACTTATTCAGCTAATTCTGTAGGTAATAAATACATGACCGGAGCCCAATGGGATTTTGATGGTAATGGCAGTTGGGATACAGACATGAGCCAATCAAATGGTTCAATAACTCACACCTTCCCCAATAGCGGAAGTTACAACGTGAAATTACAACTTAAAATGTCGGATGGAGAAATTACTCCAACTTGTAGTAAAACCGTTACAGTTCCGATGGGAATAACAGTAAGGTTAACTGGACAGGTGTTTAATGACAAAAATTGTAACGGGATAAAAGAGCCTGACGAGCAAGGGGTGTCCGGGGTAACAGTTAATATCTTTAAGATACCAGAGTATTACGTTTATACCACACTGACTTCTGATAGTAACGGTAACTATAATTTAACGAGGGTTATAGATCCTCAGGGAAGCTTAAGTATTAAACCATCGCACGTAGCAGCTCCTGGTTATAAAATTAACACAGACCAGGTTCCAGTTGCTTTGAGTAGTGGTCAAACATCAATAAATAAGGATTTACCTATGGTTCCTAATGAGAACATCGGATTATGTAGCTACTAAATATCCATTCTAACTCTGCATCCTTTTAGACTTAAAGAATAATTTTAATAAAACCAAAAATTCTACTAGTAGTAAAATAAAAGGAGGTACTTTTGAAAAATACATCCAGCTAAATGTAGTGCTTACTGGCTTAACTGTCATGTACACATCAGGAGGAGGATTGAATATCCTATATGCATCAGAAATAATAATTGAAAATGATATTACAAGCATAATTATTATTGTACCGATTTGTATTTCGGATAATTTTTTAATTAGTAAGAGATTTTTACTTAAAATAAGCATAAAAACAGACAGATAAATAATTGAGCTTATGATAAAGACTGTTAAAAAGAATGCAGAAGCACTATCAAAAATATTTCCTCCTGCAACCCACAAGCCATAATAGTAAACAGACAAAAGAGATATGCTAACTGTATTAGCTAACCATCCCGCAAAATAAACAATCGGGAATATTAAAGATGATTGTCTATCCCCCTCTACTTTAGCAAACAATATTAAAAGGTGTTTGATTATAATTAATATTGATAAAACCAAACTTATAACTATTAAAGGGATAGTATTTTTAGTAGTAGTGCTTCCGCCAGAAGGTAAAGGTTGAGGTTTGTCATTTGATTTCTCGAATTGAATAAATGCTCCTGTGTCAATTGGATTTATTGATCCTCTAATGTAAGACAAAATGGGAGATGAAATAAATGTGGGTTTCGATCCATTCAGTTGGTAAAATGACTTTCCCCATTGTGGATTGTTGGTTGAATAAGAACTATCCCCAAAAATCATTACTTCTGTATCCACGGAGGTTGTGACTAAATCCTCTTTAGTTAAATCAGAATTATTAGTACCAACTTTGTCTTTTTGAAACGGCGAAGCAGTAGTTCCTTTTTCTAGCTGAATATCATCCCAATAAAGATATTGGCCACTTTCCCCACCCGCCATCAGGGTGAAAAAGTGATAGGCACTTCTAGCCTGGAAAGTCATACTAATCCTTTGCCATTCATGCCCCAAACCGTTATACATAGGAACTCCATCATTAAACTGCACTAAACCATCACCCATAACTCGCAAAAACGCGTTGCCTGAAGTAATAGTGCCGTTTTCAACATACGCAGAAAAAGTATAGTGTTCTCCGGGTGTTAGTGGTCCTAAAGTTTGAGTGCTTAAAGCATTAATACTTTTAGGTTTATTTTGTACCTTAAGGGAAAAATCCCCATCATAATGTTCACTGTTATCCCGAGTTACCAAACTATTTGCTCCCTCACCTTGAAATTCATCTTGCCATCCTCCGTTTCCTCCTTCAAAATCTGCAGCATAGACTACTTTGTTTTTGGCTGTAGTTATTTTACTGTATTCGGGACGCAACCAAACTAAAGGGATTTCCACCGTAGAATTATTAAGTTCGATCTTAAGAGGTTTCGTCCAGGTAATTCTTGGTTCCTTGACCGGTTCTACTGCGAAAAATAATAAATTTAACCCTTCATTAAACCAATTATCAATCTGCTGTCGGTAAACGTTGTCGATATCGTAATTTTTACTCTTTATTGCTTCTAATAATTGTTCCTTATCTGATTTTGTATAAATTTTTGGCTGCAGTGCAAAAGAAACAATTTGTTCCGCAAAATATGAGCTTAACTTTGTTTTATCTTCTACCTCTTTCCAGACATCTTTATCCTCCATGTTAACATTAACATTTTCTCCTTTTATCGGAACAATAAACGCCGTTTCGTCCTCTGAAAATCCCAAATTTTGTCTAAAATAAATTGTTTGAGATTGTCCTTTTGGTTCAACTATCCATTGAACTGTCTTGCCATAAGCGGGAATTGGTCTGTAATCTGCTCTATAATCCTGATAGACACCACTTTGACCGTTAACTTTTGCAGTTGCAAAAAAGAATAGAAATATAAAGAGAAATGCGAAAATTTTTCTTAGCATCTTCTATATTATTAATCTTATGAAACTATTATTCAATATTTATTGAAAATTTATTCTAAAACAATTTGGTGTGCGCCTTGTATTCTGTTACAATTCATTTATGAGCTGGTTCATATTTGCCCTGCTTTCAGCCTTTTTTGCTTCCCTTACAGCAATCTTTGCTAAAATTGGCATAAAAGATGTTAATTCCAATCTCGCTACTGCCATCCGAACCATCATAATTTTATTTTTTGCCTGGGGTATTGTCCTGTTCCAGGGAAGCTGGAAACAAATAAGTTCCATCTCTTCCTTTTCCTTAATATTTCTGATTTTATCAGGTATCGCCACAGGACTTTCCTAGTTATTTTATTTTAGAGCCCTGCAGCTGGGACAAGCTTCCCAGGTTGCTCCTATTGATAAGTTAAGCTTGGCTTTAACCGTAATTTTAGCCGTGATTTTTTTGCATGAAAAAATTAATGCATCACTTATTGCTGGCGTTATTTTTATGATTATAGGAATGTTTTTGATAGCTTTTGGAAAGTAATTTGATTTGAGGAGGTGACAACACTTGACTGGATTTATAGGAAATATTGAAGAACAAACTTTAGAAAATAACTATTTTAGAAAAGTACTCTATACAGGACAACACGTTCAGCTGGTTGTTATGTGTCTTCAGCCTAATGAAGAAATTGGCCTGGAGGTTCACGAAGTTACAGACCAGTTTTTACGCATAGAAAAAGGTATAGGCAAAGTGGTTATGGATGGTAAAGAACAGGTTATTAAAGACGGGGATGCAATAATTGTCCCGGCCGGTACAGAACATAATGTAATTAATACATCCTCCACAGATCAACTGAAACTTTATACTCTATATGCTCCACCGCATCATAAAGACGGTATAGTGCATAAAACAAAAGAAGAGGCAGAAGACGATACAACAGACCATCTATAACCGCTTTGCCAGAACCCCGCCATTTTATGGCGGGTGGTGAAGGCAAAGCTAGGTTACAGTCTTTGTAAAGCGGTTGTAAACATACTAAAGAAAACCGCGGCTTTTCAAGCCGCGGAAGTTTATAA
Organism: Candidatus Daviesbacteria bacterium; assembly: GCA_016183245.1. GTDB lineage: Bacteria > Patescibacteriota > Microgenomatia > Daviesbacterales > UBA10151 > UBA10151. The sequence goes on along the minus strand of JACPEY010000046.1, from coordinate 22,567 downwards.
AACAATAACAAGATAATCTTGCTTCAATTTCGACTTTGTGATATTATCGGCCATTATTATGGTCCAACCTGATAGAAGAACTGAAATTAACGGATCTTCCGGAGAAGAATATTCCCCACGGCAAGATTCACCTGCAGCGGAAAAGACAGGAACTTGCGAAGACAGGCTTGCGTTTTCCTGCCTCAGCAGGATAAATCAGGCATTAGAAAAAAGAATGCTAAAAGCTATAGGGGTTGAAAGCATTGCCATCCCAGACATGAATTTACATCCTATGTTTCTAGAAGTCTTTGGAATTTATGATATACCTTTAGTTTTAATATCTCCAGACCTTGAAGATCGATGTCGTGATACAAAAATCTATGTTGACCCAATATTCAATCCTGAATCGCATTCCCTGGAAATGTACTTTAATTTATCCGGCATACTCGAAACGGTTGGGCGTGTTAATCTTGAAAGACCTCAAATCTCATCTCTTGACCCTGAACTTTTATCTACCAGAGTTATTGGAAGACATTATGACGTGAATTTCGGACCAATGAGTAACGGAAAAGAAGCAGTTATCTTAATTGTTGATGATCCTTCTACAGCAGAACCTGCTATATTCTCAATTATCCTGGAAGCTGGAGAAAAAAATGCTTTAAAAGCATTAATTCAAGTTCAGGAAGAAGAAAGGGATTTAGAGTTAGTTAAAACAATGGCTGAAATGTCAGCTGTTTTGGGTATTAGTCCTGTACAAACATTGAGCTTTGACGAAAAGGCTATTTTAACTCAACCAGTTGAAAAAAGCCCTTCACTAACTTTTGCAGAAATTTTGAATAAAATAAGAGCACTGCCTTTATATGATGGAAATGTTATAGTTCCCTCAGGAACACGAGTTGGGATTTCAAGTACCGGAATAACAACCAGAGTCTCAACAACTGATTCTCATCAGGCGGTTTTTACGCTAACCGGCCTTAATAAAAGACAGATATTAGAACACTTAGTTTCTAGGCCAGGTAATTTTGATCACCTGCCGAATGGCGGAACAAATGACAGCGACTGTTTAGTAATAACAGCACGAATAGCAGGAGAAGAGTTGGAAATACAGGCAGGGATTTCCAGCCTGGATAGTTCATTCAGACGTACAGAACCAGTAAGGACAGAAGAAACAAAAGGCCTTGAAACACCCTCTGCGCTTACAGATCTTGTTAAAGGGTTAAAGCCGGAAAAAGCCCCTTCACCTTTTCCACAAAAAGAAATCATCTTTAAAAATGTAAAACGTACTTCCGAAGATCGAAATCACACTACTCGAGACAGGACCGAAACAAAATTACCAGAAAGAGTTATAGCTGTTAGAACACCAATCAAGGAAATAAAACTAACAAAAGCAGAAGAAAAAATGATTGCAAAAAGAGAAGGCACAACACAAGCAGCAAAGCAGCTGTATGAAAAAGAAAAATATTGGAGAGAGAAAAAACAGAAAGAAGCAGCTTTAAGACAGAGAAGAAAACAAAGAAGATAAGCTTCTCTTTATGGAGCACAAAGAAAAAAACCACCTTTTTCCGTAAATGACAAAAGAATCATCTAGACAAACAATTCCGCAAAGACTGTAAAAAAAACTGAAGTCAGCAAAAAAAAGCCTTGGGAATTTAAATTAGTTTTTCAAATATTTATCAAAAAACTCAACAGACCTTGAAAGCGCCACCCCTAAGTTAGAAGCTAAATTATGATCATCGCCTTCGTATGTATAAAATTCAACCGATTTTCCCTTATTAACCAATGCCTCTTTTAGTTTTTCGCTAAAAAGAACAGGTACTTCTTCATCTGCTGTTCCATGCTGAATCTGAACCGGGCCGGAGATATCTTTAACAAAAGAAATAGGTGCTATGGATTGCCAGAACCCGGGGTTTTTGCTAAAGTCTCCATATTTATCAATCAAAGCCTGTCTGCCAGGCCTCCTGAAGGCTTGTTCACGTTCCGAAGGCACCCATGGCCTTGACCTGCTCCAATTTTTAGCCATATCCTCATATGAGGCAACCACTCCTGCCCAAATCACGCCTGCTTTAATATCTTTACTTACTACCATCGAACGCAGAGTTATGCTACCGCCCATTGAGTGACCCCACATACCAATCCTGTCAGGATTCACACCCGGATATTTTTTAACTGAAGATAGTGCATTCAATACGTCAATGGTATACGCGGGAGAATAATAGGCTCCTTCCGGATTCCCTTCCGAATCACCATGACCGCGGTAATCAGGACGCAGGAGAATATATCCATTCCTTGAAAAAGCATCTGTATAGGCAATATACCTCTCCGTAGTTTGATACTCTGCAGGCGGGATATACCCATGATTAAAGATAATCACCGGCCAACCCTCTGCAGGTGCTTTTCCTGAAGGAACCGTTAAGAGTGCATAAATCTTTAACCCTTCTGATTTATAAGAAACTATAAAACGCTGGTAATTTACACCCTGATCCAGTATTTTCTCAATTGCAATATCGCTGCCCGGATACTCACCTTTTCTCAAAGCTTCTATAGAAAGAGGGTGCAACTCATTTTCTAATCCTCCCCCGTTTTCTTCGGAATTTAAGTTGCCAGCAGGATTAATCGTACTTTTGGAACCATTAAGAAAATAGGTATAAACTCCAAAGATCAAAACCAAACCAATCAGTAACAGAAATATCCGTTTATTCATTTTCTCTATTTTTATTCAATAACTTGACTACCTCTTCATCAGAAATTTGGGCAAAATTTTTATACCATGAACCCACAGCCATAAATTTAACAGGAGTTGCCAAACAAACAATATCATCAACCATGCGTTTAAGGCTTTCCAAAGTATCCGAAGCACAAACAGGAATAGCTAAAATTATCTTTTTAGGGTTTAGCTTTTTAGCAGCCTCAATCCCTGCTTTGACAGTTATTCCCCTTGCTATCCCGTCATCAACTAAAATTACAGTCTTACCTTTAAGATCCGGAAGAGGAACACCGCCCCGATAAATCCTGACTCTTCTTTTTAACTCTTCTTCCTCAGAAGAAATGACATCTTTAAGTTCTTCTTCATTAGTTGCCGAACTCTCAATACCGGCAAAATCTAAAACCTGCACCCCTCCCTCGGCAATTGCGCCAATCCCAAATTCCTTATTTCCGGAAAGTCCAATTTTACGCACCACTAGTACATCCAAAGGAGCCTGCAAAACCTCAGCCACCTCAAAACCCACAGGTACTCCCCCTCTTGGCAGTGCTAAAACAAAGGTGGATTCTTTGCGGTATCGCAATAATTTATTAGCCAGTTTTTTTCCGGCTTGCTCTCGGTTTTCAAAAACCATCCTGAAAATTATTGCTATTCAAACTTAAAAGTGTCCATAGACTTTCTAAGTTGTCCTTCTCTTTTACTCCAATATGATTCCATAGCTTTCCCGGTCACATTAAAATAATACCCGTTTTTATAGAATATATAGGTCAATGCCCTGCCCTTTGCCTGCACTAATACTTTTTCTATATCTTTTTGTACAACATCTTCCGGGATCTTTGTCCCGGATTTGGCAATTTCTTGCTTGACTTGAGTTTCCAATACCTGCCTTGCCAGTTGAGCCAAATCTACCGTTGACTCTTTGACATACGCATCCTCACCATTAATACGGGTTTTTTGACTGTTGGTTTTTTTATAACCAAAAGTATCGCCGTTTTTATCTAAAGCTGCTATTACTTCATCAAGGTCTTTAAATTCTTTTTTGCCGACAAACACGGTAATATTGGGCTGGACATTAAATGTGGCCACCCCTTCTTCAATCTCATCTTTTGAGGGAGAAAGAAATTCAACTATGGTATTATCTTCAGGCGGAAGCTTTTGCCAGCCAGCCGGAGGAGTAATAGAAAATTTAGGGGAAGAAGCAGTACTATCATCAACCTTTAGCTCAACCGGTTTATCCGCCAGCCTGCCGCTGTCAGCCAAGTCAATTTCTCTGCCTTTAGGTTCTGGCGCAGGCGTACCTTTCAGTTCAGTCACTTCAGATGTTTTATCGCTTCTAACCTTAATCTCTTTCCTGGACTGGTAAGCAACACCTGCCACTCCGGCAATAACAACAGTCAGGATAATTATCAAAATTATCGGGGCAATCCCCTTTTGATTTATGAAGAATTTGGACATTAATATGACTGTAACCTTTATAATTTGACAAGTCAAGTCTTTTGTGTCTATCCTTAAATTAAGGGGGTGATTTTAATGCTAAAAACTATTGGTGTCTGGTTTCTTAATTTCCTAATTGGAATTGTGGGAACAGCAATTTTAATCACAAAATTTACTGGCCGTGGTGAAGGTGTTTCAGCAACCGGTAGTTCTGCCTCAGTAAAAGTAAATATGGACATGACCGGGTTTATTATTTGGATTGTAATTATTGCAGTTTATTTTTTCGGAGCTAAAAAGATATGGGGTAAAACAATTGGCGGACTAATTGCTGATACAGTAATGGGTAAAAAGAAATAGATGTTTACCTATTTAATAATTCTGGCTGCCGTATTGCTGGTTTCTCCTTTTGTTCTAAAGATTGCTTCAAGTCAGAAGAAAGAAAGCAAGAAGCAGCTAAAGTTTATCTTTATATTTATACTCTCTGCCCAAATACTTTTGGGATTTTTCAATTGGGAAAATTTTTCCGTTGGAAGAAGCGGCTTTGAACTGACTTTAGATTACCTGCAATCATTCCTTGGACTCTTTTTTATAGTTACTGCTGTCCAGATTGTTTTGGTACTTCTTAAACAGAAATGCCATACTCTGGCAGTATTATTAAACTTTATAAACACCATTATCATTTTTGCCGGCATGATCAGGCTCGGACAAATTACCGGTATTCAATTAGTAAGTTTTGCCAGTATTGGGGCAGTTTTTGCAGTATTAATCGGGAATGTCATCGGGCTGGTATTTATTAACAGGGATAAAAATTTACTGAAAAAGTATCCTTTTAAAAATGGGTAACTATTCAGAGTTTCCCAGTAAATTGTCATTCCGAACCTGCCTGCCGCCCACCTGCCGGCAGGGCAGGCAGGCGTAGTGAGGAATCTCAAGATTAATCTAGAGATCTTTCCCCGCCCTCACTGCCTCCGGCTGAGAGGCGGGTCAAGATGGCAAAATCTCTGGGAGAAACTAATGAATTTCAAAAATGGTTCTTGACAAAGGATAGAAGAACAATCAATACTGAAATTAGTGAATAAATCTGCCCGGATTAATCAGAAAGGTTTTGTAGCCAGCCCGCCGATGATTATTGGCGGTATAATAGTCTTAGTTGTCATTGTGCTCTTGGTTGCCGGAGGTAATTTTAAATTTTCTGCTAAATTGAACCCAACCGGACAAAAACAGACTGCGACTTCAGATACAACTTCTTCAAAAGAAACTGTTGAAGAAACCTCTGCGCCAACACCAACTCCTGCTCCTGAAAGCACTTCTACTTTTAAAACTTTTACCAGTGAAGAAATGAATCTCTCTTTTGAATACCCGGAAGACTGGAAAATTAATGAAGCTTCTGATGCTGTTACCATTTCATTAATGGAAGAAGGAAAAACTAATAATGCAGCAGCAGCTATCTCTGCTGTATCTAAGCCATTGGGAAGCGCCAAAGGGTTTCAGTTTGCTTCGATTGTTGATATGCAGAGAGTGGCTCTCAAAAAAGAATTCAGTGTCCAGGACTTTACTGTTGATAATGAGACTAAGGTTGGAGATAACGAAGCCCGTATTTTGGAATTTCAAGGCACTATTTCCGGTAATTCTCTCACCGGTAAATACTTAACAACAGCAGATAAAGAAAATATCTATGCCATAACAGTATTGGCAGACACTGATAAATGGTCCAAATACAGCGGTGATTTGCAAAAAACCCTGGACAGTTTCAAAGTTCTTAAATAATGTTTTCCCTCACTCAAAAAGGTTTTTCTTTAGTTCCTCTGCTGATTATCGCCGGAATAATAATTGCAGGCGGAATCTTTTTATTTCCGAAAATCGAACCATTGCTTACTGAACAAGTCGGGCAGCAGCTTGAACAGGTTGCATCAATAAAAATCAGTCCCCAACTGGCTGTAGAAAATGTTAAAAAACTGCCTGAAGTACAACAATATCTTAAAGATGTTCCCAATGGGAAAGTTGAAGTAGATAATGAACTGGAGGGAGAATACAACGTCCATGTTTATGAGGTCAAAGACGGCCACACTGCCACTTTTAACTGGTACCGGGTCAGCATCAAAAGCGGTGAAGTCCGGTCTGAATTTTCTATTGAACAACAGACAACCGAACAAGACCCACAGGAACAAAAACCGCAACAGCAATCATATAAAACTTACAAAGAACAATCTAAACCTGAAATGCCAACAGGCATAGTTTCAGGCAAAGTCTGCTATCCTTCAGAAGTTATACCAAAGGGCAAACTTGAGGTAAAAAGATTATTGGATGGTTATATCATGTATGAGGATTATCCCGGCAGTATTCCCGGAGAAAAACCTGCCTATTCATTCCAATTAGAACCCGGTGATTATTATATAAGATATAACGTGGGTGATGAATTATTTGGCTATTCAACCACAGTCTGCCCAACCGGCAATGAAACAACCTGTGCTGATACCAAAAAGCGGGTTCCGGTGATGGCAGTGGTCAAAGACGGCCAAGAACTTAAAAACTACAACCTTTGTGACTACTACTATAAAGACTCCAATGCCCCAAACTATTGACAAGTATGTTTTTTGATATAGAATACTCTACATAGTATGCAAGTAGATGCAAGAGCAGAAAGAGCACTAACCTTTTTAGATATTAAAGATGCACTTTGCCACTTTGGTGGTGTACGGAGTGGAGGATGGTCAGCAAAATCAGATCAACTACTTCCTAAACCTTTGGAACTCATGGCTACTGATATTCTCAGCTGGTTTAATAAAACTCAGGGGTGGAAATTAGCAGATGTCAGAACTCTTTTTATAAGTCTACCCAGAATTGAAGCTTCCTCTATTGATGAAGAAAATCCCGAGGCAGGTCCCACTTTTAAGTTCAAAATGAAGACGCCGGATCAATCAATTATCGCTTTTCACCTTGATGCTGATAATCCTCCTGCAAATAAGGGATTTCTTAGAAAAAGAAGTATTAATTTTCCTCTTGTTTTTAATCCTAATCTTGATCCAGAGGAAACACATATACAAATTTGGGGTGAAGACAATGCAAACGTTTTCCCAAGCCATGTAGGGACAATTTACCCTTTAGAACACATAATGAAACACTTAACAAAACCCCGCATTCACCCTTTTACAGATGGATTTCCAATTGAATCTGTAGTCGAACCATATTATCTTAAAAGCGTAACCGTAGTGTTAAATACCAGGCATTCTGATAAAACAAAATTTTACGAGCCACCAAAGAGTTTAACGGTTACTGTCTTTATGGGTGACCTCTTAGAATATGTTAAAATGCAAGAGTCCGGAATCAGAAGAGCACGACGGAGACTAGAAGAAGGTTTTACAAGAAGAAGAGAAACCTCGGCTCAGTATCCTGTTGATAACTCAACTTCTTAAAATATCCTCTATCCACTCTTGGGTGGATTTGTAACTACACCAAGTCAGACTTTGATCGTAGTGTCTCTTCACTCTTCAAGTAATGTTTCTTCATATAACGCCACAAGGATTGTCAATTCCACGGTTTTTGCTAGGTTGGTTATCTTTTTGGTACAATAACACTGTGGATGTTAGCGAATTGATAAATATTTACAAAAAAGTTATTGAGCCAAAATTAAAAGATTGGGTGGTTTTTGAACACGGAACTTGTGTAATCCTCTACCACACTCCAAAAGATTTAGAAGCTGAAGCTAAAGAAGTCTTACAAAAATACGGCAAGGTTCACCCGGGATCCGCATCTGCAGATTTTACAGTGATGAAGGTGGATAATGGTTGGATAGTTGCAGGAGACCAACCCGGGATCTTAAATTATGTGCCGGAAGATGAAGGCAGAGGCAAAGAAGACTACGAACTCGGCCTTCTCGGCAGAAATCAAAAAGAACAGGATAGTAAAGAATTAAAAATAATATACACCAATCTGTAATTAACTTATTTAATGGAAAACCGAAAAGAACCTTTTGACTAAACTCTCAAAAAAATGCAACTTTTTTCCAGGAATTAATAAAACACCCAAAAAAATAATAAACATTAAAACAATTGTCGAATTAATTTCTAAATTAAACCCAACTTTCATTTTGCATCTCCAGCTATACGTTTTAAAAGATCCTTTAAGGTTCTTGGGTCTCTTTGTTTAGCTTCTTTTAAGTCAGGATCTATTAACTCCCAATTAAATTGTCGTTTCTCTCTCCCGAAGGGTTGTATGGTTCCGCTTCTCTCTAGTGCAGAAACAGTTCCACCCAATGCATTCCCCGTAAGTCCTGAGGCTGTAGAAATGTATGTCCCTGATACCACTGTACCAACATTGCTGGGAGGAAAAACAATTGCCTTGAGGACTTTAGCTTGATTTGATGTCAGTCTCCTAACTTTCGACTCTGCATCTTTTTTCATTATCTTTACATTATATCAGACTGAGGCAACTATTGCAACCTCAACTTCAACTACGACTACTACTTCAATTGATTCTATATACTTTAAGCTAAAAAGCAAGAATAAATTGGCAAATTTTAGGACTTTTTATATTTTTCTGGTAGTTTTAGACCAAATTTATCGCATATGGCTTTTACGTCTTGGATATCCTTTTCCTTAGGTATATATTTAGCTTCGGCATGGAATTTAACTACCCATTCTGGAGGAATACACTTTACAGACTTTCCATTAATCATTCCGGATCCGGTAAGTGACTGCTTTGGGTATGCTGTTCCATATATATTTTTGCCCTTATCGTCAAAAACAAACGTGTGGACATCTATCTCCCTTTCTCCGTCGCCTAAAACAAAATTCCAATCGCTTGTATCGTCACGATCTATGTCTTTATACCCTTTTTCTGCAAGAAGTCTGCGGAGTTTTGGTTTATCTTTATGATTTATCGCTATATCTAAATCCTTATGCGGGCGAGTTTGCTTTCCAAGTAAAGCATCTATTCCCCAACCACCATCAATCCATACCTCAATATGATTTTCTTCAAAAAGTGTGTATAACTCAATAACATCTTCAGCTTCCATACAATGCAAATTTTACACCTCGACTACGCTCGGTACAATAGCCCCTTCGGCAGCCTTCGATGCAACTCAGGACTATAACTACTCAATACGACACGAATTTCGCAGTTGTCATTCTGACCCGCCTCTCAGCCGGAGGCAGTGAGGGCGGGGAAGAATCTCTTGCGGATGCAAGTCTGAAACAAGTTCAGAGATCCTTCGTCGTTTCACTCCTCAGGATGACAGGATGTGCGAAACTCGTATACGATTGTTATAATGGTGAGCCTGCCGAACCAGAACTTTCCACGGTGGTGAGTCAAATTTATCCAGAGTGAAACCGATTCAATGCCTGTCCATAGTGACAATATGGTGTGCGATCGTCCACTTTAGCAACAAACTATATCAAGCCTTGTAAGTCTTGGGAGAACATTACCAGATATCACTCTTAAAGATTTTAAGAAAATGAGATTCGGACTTTAGTACCCAAAGCTTGGGCAATCCTTTTTAAAAGATTTAGGGAAGGATTTCCATGCATAGCTTCAATTCTCGAAATAGCGGCTTGGGAGGTATGGACCTTTTTAGCCAAATCCCTTTGGGAAAGATTATTTTTGATCCTGGCTTCAATTAATCTACTATGATGTCACCTGTCAAGCCAGTCATTTAATCGATCATTTATTATACTAGCTCATACCGGGTGTAGGATAACTTGACACCCAAATCATCAAGTTTCCAAACCAATATTACAAAGTTTTTAATCATCTAACAGGGTATTTGATTACTTTTAATATTTTTGAGATACTCAAATTAACAGATTAATATGTCAGAACAAAATTTTGGAATTGAACCACAAGAAGGATCAATTGTTAAAGAAAAAGAGCCTACAGTTAGGTTATATAGAGGTACAAATCTCAATGATATTACACAAGAAATGGCTGGAGGATTAAGAAGTGGTAAATTTACTCTTGAAGAATTATTAACTTTACCTGTTTCTGAGCTTGCTAAAAGATCAGGAAACCCAGATTTAGAAGGTATTGCCAGGTTTTGGGAAGATTTAGAAAAGATGTTTACACATGATGAGGTAAAAGCCTACGCCTTCACCATGAATGCAATGGAAGTTTCTCCATGGATTTCTGCCTCCATTAGTCCAATATTAGCAGCTTCTTTTTCAGAAGATGAGGGAAAAATTTTAGTATTGGATGTTCCTCAAGCACAAGTGGTAAATATTAGTAAACTAACAGAAAGAATATATAAATATCTAAATGTTGATGTCGGCGACGAGGGCGAATTTGGAATTATTGGGAAAATTCAGCAGGAATGGATAAAAGGAATCGAAAAAAGTGATTGGATAAAAGAACAAAATAAATCACCTAACTCACCAATTACAATATTAGATAATATCACTACAGGAAATAAACTAAACCTTACTAGTAAATAAAGGAATGCAGTACTATTTTTTATAAACTTCCGCGGACTGAAAAGTCCGCGGTTTTCTCCTTTCAAGTTTACAAGAAACTGCAGAAAACTTGTTCTATAGTTTCCACCGACCTTTCCGCGGAAGACTGTAATCACAAGCATTCATCCCTCCGCCAATGACGAAGGGTTTTCTGCTAGTGATTATTAAAATATTCATAGACTGCTTTTGAGATAAGGGCAATTTTTTCCTGGGCACCAGCAGGCGAGGTGCTTTCAGACATCACCACTATGATATACGTTTTTTGCTCAGCTGCTGCTGAAGCCTCTTTATCCGGTAAATAAATTATTCCTGCATCATGTTTAAACCAACCAATATCCCCGGTTTTGTGTGCTACTATTGTCTTATCCGGGAAAAATCTGGGCAGACCATCATTTAACTGCTGTTTTTTCAACAGGTTGATCATCTCCTGAGTATATTGTTCACTGGCAAGCTCTCCTTTGTAAAGCTTTTCATAAAAAAGAGCAATATCAGAAGCTGTAGATTTTGGGGCATCACCATCTGTGCCCACTTGTGACTGTAGAAACCCGTTTTCCTTCAAAAAATTTGCAACCGTTGATAATTTGATTTTCTCTGTCAGGAGCAGCGCGGCGTAGTTATGAGAAATGGTAATCATCTGGTATATGGCATCGGAAACTGTATAAGTAACAACTCCTTCTGTAAGTTCTGCCATTTCCGGATCAATGTTAAATTTTCTGTTTAAAACAACAACATCCTCACTTAAAACCTGCTCCATACTCAATTTGCCATCCTGAATCTGTTTATAAACGGTTGCCATTACCCATAATTTATAAAGACTTCCAGCTTCAAAAACTGTGTTTTCATTTAGAAAATAACTTTCGCCGCTTTTTAAATTTTTAATGTCAATCCCGTATGTGCCTTTTGTGTCTGCTAAAATATTTTCTACAACACTTTTTAAGGGAATATCTACGCGTATTTTGCTAATCGGGTTTATTAATTCACTTTTGGATTTAAAGGTTGCGGAAACAGCAAATACCGCAAGAATAAACACCAGGATCCAAACCCACAGTCTTTTCTTTTTCCTCCTGGGCTTTAATTTTAAACCGACAATGAAATTTTTATCCATACAAGAAGCAAACGAGTAATCAAAATTATAAACTTCCGCGGACTACAATTCTATGGCCTTTTTAGCCTGGTAAGAAACTGCATCTACTTTACTTAACGCAGCAACAGATACAGAACGATAGGAAGTGCGAAAATATAATAAATAATGCCAATTTTAACTAAAGTAGATATTTGCTGTTTTATATCATATCCCCAGCCTGATTTGATTTGCCGCAATATTACGTAATCCCGAAAATTATTAGGTGATATTTGCCAAAAGAAAAAATCTAATATTGCCCCTAAAATAAACCATACTCCTATCATATTGATAAGTCCCAGGAAAATAGGAGTTGCATAACTTTTATCAGGAAAGATAGTTGGGCCGGAAATCATAAACCACAAAAGCACAATAAATCCTGTGCTAAGAAGTGCCAAAATCCAGAGGCCATATAGAAAACTAAAGTATGCAGGATACTGTTTAGCAAAAACTCTTGTCTTTGTTTCGCTGTCAAATTCAGTAAGTTTGAAAAATTTCTTAAGGTATGGATTTGCCCATTTTAAAAACGGCGGTACCAGCATTCCTACCCAAAACTCTGTAGAACTCATCTTTTTTTAGAAAACTTAACGACTTTTATTCTCTTCTTCAAAAACCAGATTATACTCCCCGTAATCACTGCCAATATCACACCAATAGCAGCTAGTTTAAAAACTGAAAGTTGTCGGGAAACTACAACCACCCCCGGTTTACCTCCGTCCGGCTTAACCTTAACTGTTTGTCCGTCTTTGGTTTTCACCTCCACTTCTCCCTCATAAACACCTATAACTGCCAACTTTTTATCCTTGCTCTGGCTGATCCAAAAGTGAGTTCTACTGACCGTCACACCCAACCAACCTGCATCTACACCAAACTGGTTTTCAGCAGGCTTGTTATTTCTCACCTTTACCTCTATTTCCCCTTGCCCCAACTCCACTGTATGCGAAGTAGATCCTTTAATCTCCACCGGTTTGCGGAATTTAATCTCTGACCATTGAGGGACATTCATTACTGACCCGGAGTCAGCAGACCAGGTATATCCAAGCTGAACTGTATCTGAAGTAGACCTCACAGCTGAGTCAAGGTAGGTAACTTGTAGAGTATCACCACCTTTAGACGTTATCGGAATGAAATCACTTGAAGTTGGCATTTTTATCTCACCTTGCCCTTCAATTACAGTTATATTTTCCTCATCTGGGTCATAGTCTGGTAAAAACTCCCAGGCTTTTTGTTCACCTTCGGTTGTTAAAGTGGACGGCCTGTATGAATCTTCTTCGTCTTTGTTCGGATACCAATGTCCCTGGAACATCTCTTCCAAACTAAGCTCTGAGAGATCCGGTATATCCGGAGCAAGATAAAATTTATTATCCAAAACAGCATCAAAGGCCTCCGGCAAAACTATTAAACCATCAATCGCTTTAGAAAATCGGGAAAACCATTCGCCGATAAAAACAGGGGTTGAAGTTTCTTTTTCGACTTCCGGGACTGACTTTTCTTTAGCTTTCCGTGCATCCTGACAGGCTCTAAAGTTTGCCATAGCCTGATCGTTACAAGTTTTCGAAGCCGGATCGCAAACGCTTCTTTGGCATTCAAGGTTAACCTTACCTCCATCTACTGTCAGACTCATGGCAGCCTCTGCTTTATCCACGCATTCATTAGTACATTTGGTAGATTCTTTCAGACAGGAGTTAGATTCTTTAGTAAATACTTCATGGCAATCCGTACTTGTTTGCGCTTCAGCTTTTGGAGGTAAGAAAAACACCGCAGTCAGAAGAATTATTATGGACAGGATTAATTTTTTCACTATTGTGTAAACAAGAACTTGTTCATTTATAATAAGTATTGAATTTAACGTAAATCACGAGTCCTCCATCAAAAGCATCCACAAAATCTACTGTGCCCATCTGGGGATTTTCTCTTTTATAAACCATATTAAAGCTATCACTGCTTATGCTTGGTCCGGATACTTGTTTCCAGGAAGAATCCAGCTTACTTGCTAAGTTCGCTCTAACTGTCCTGTCAAACTCTTTCCCCTGCATAGGATATTTTGCCCCCATTTCCCCGTAAGCTGTCTTGCCATCAAAAAAGTAGGCCATAGTGCAACTTATTTTCTCAGACTGTTTTTTGTCTTTCGGAATAAATTGATCTACCCAGGACATTGGTCCGCTTCTGGTGGGTCCTGCTTTAGATTTATAGGTAAAAGGAACTGCGGGAAGCTTTAAAGCTTCTTCTTTACAATATTTTTCCAAAGCTGCCATATCACCTTTTTTAACTTGTTGAGCAGTAGGAGTACTTACTGACCCTGCCTGAGCAGGAGCCGCTGATGGAGTTTGAGTCGCAACAGGTGCGGGGTTTTGCTGGACAGAAGAAGGTTTAACCCAAGGCTTAAATTGAGTACTTAAAAAAATGCCTCCTCCTAAAATTACCACAATTACTATAATCAACCACAGAGGAAATATTCCTAATTGATTAAATCTTTGGGCAGACATTAACGTTTTTTCCTTCCAATATTGCCCCTTTTTGGCAATCTTTTTGTTTTAAGAAACCAAAACACGGCTATAATTAATCCTACCACAACTGCACCAGAAATTAACAATTTGGTCGGTGAAAGTTTTTGGGAAATTACTACTATTCCAGGTTTGTCCCCGTCAGGATAAACTGTTTGTGTTTTCCCATCATTTGTTTTTAATTCTATTTGCCCTTCGTACACAAGTACATAACTTTTATCCTTATCCCCATCATATGCAACTGCAACTTGAGTTCCGGTAAGGTTTATTTCAACCTTTGGCGTTTTTAGTCGCAAAGATTGCCCATCTGGCCCTTTTTCTTCTACAATCGTCATCCTCCCCGACTTTAAAATTAAAGTATCGTTCTGAAATTCAACAATAGCCGGTTTATTATATGTCCATGGTTCCAGTTCAATTAGTGCGGTAGGTGTTCTAATAATTGTCAGGTGATTTGTTTGGAGGATACCACCGTTTGAAATTATTTGACTCTCACTCAAAGGCTTAAACTCTCGGCTTCCTGGCTCTTTGTACATTACACCATCTCCTGGGGAAACCCAAAACTTGGCATTTTTTAGCGCCTCATACTCTTGTCTAAATTGATTTGTCTTGCTCAGTTGTTCTCTAGCTTCTTCCTTTGCCAGTTTAGCATCACTTTTTATAACCTCCAGCTCTTTCTTCTCTTCCTCACTTAAATGTTCTTCACTTTGGGATAAATCAATTGTATTAAACGCTATACCAATAGATGCAAATTCAAACCATTCACCAATCATAACAGGTAGTCCGCTTCCTATCTGCTCTTGAGGTTTTTGCGAAACCTCTGTGGACTTGGAGGTTTGGTTATCCATAGCATCTTGCGAATCTACCTGAGACTCCTTTTCTACATCGCAGTAATCAACCCGCCTATCTCCGTTGACTACCAGACGAGTACAAAACGTGTTTTTTATTGAACATGTTTCTTTGCGCGTTGCCTTCCATATATGTGTTTTAGTATTTTGACATTTGCTGTACTCCTCCTTAAGTTGTTGAAGTGGTTTTGTACACTGCCCTTCATACTCCTCTTCGCTGCGCTCTAAACTTTTGTCCTCGCATGTCCATACAATCATACCAGCGCCTCCTGGAACACAAAACGAATCACAAGTATTTTCGAGTTTCTCCAGCTTTACAGCGATATCTTGACAGTCGTCCTCATGCGTAACTAAGGTACACTCGTACACCTGATATTCCCTGCTTCCAGTGCATATCTGTGAAGTTCGTCCCCAGTCTTTACAGGGAGTCCCGGGGATAATCGCACTTCTCCCAGGAAGAATCGTATTTTCAGCAAATGAAGGACGAACAGGAAAAAGGAATAAAAAGACGGTAAAAAAACTTATCAGCAGGATACCTGCCCTGAGTTTTACCGAAGGGAATTTTTTCACTCTAATCTAAGATTATCACAATCAAAATCCTTGTCAAAGAGGAAATTCTAAAAGCGTCTTCTAAATTACATTTGTAAACTCTTACCTGCAACTTTTGCTTGACAGAGCTTATTACTCTCACTTAAAATCAGCAAGGTAATCCTGCCTAAATTAGTTACCCTTAAAAATGATCAAAGAAAAAGGCAGGAAGATATATTTTAAAGTTAAGGATTTTGTTAAGGCAAAACCTCTCACCTCTTTTTTTGCAGTGCTTTTGCTTCTTCTGGCTTTAATGTTTGCCGGTAACTTCCTGTCTCCTCAAAAAGAAACTATACAAAAACCTGAACTAATCAAAAATGTCCGGATTTATAAAGTTGGAAAAAACCCTACTATTACCCTGCAGGCAAAGATAGAAAAATCCGGAGTTATAAAGATTACAGCTTTAGCACCGGGCGTAATCCAGTCAATAAATTTTTACGAAGGAGACAAGGTTAATAAAGGCCAAATATTAATAAATATGTCATCTAATTATCAAGGCGGCAGCGTACCTTCTATTCAAAGACAGCTTGCCCAAAAGCAATACCAAAATGCCAAAGACACCTTAGACGCCCAAAAAGATCTTATCAACACCCAGAAAACTCTGGCCGAAAAGTCAGAGGAAAATTTAGGGCAGATCAGAAAAATTACCGATCAGTCGCTACAGGAAACCAGGGATTTAATCAACTTAAATCAATCCATAGTTGATACCTTATCCCAAAACCAAACTACTTTAGAACAAAGCAATACCGGAGGTGTAAACGATGCTGCTATTTTGCAAATAAAATCCCAAAAAGCAGCAGTCCAGGCCGGCTTAAATCAACTTAGAAACGGACTCAGGCAGGCAGAATTCCAGGCTTCCGGAGACAAACCGCCGGCAGAACTTGGGAAATTACAAAAAGACATTGCCTTAAAACAGCTGGATCTGCAAAAAAAAGCATTGGATTTAGGATTGGAAGTCAACAGACTGCAGCTGGTTTTAGCCCAAATTAGCGAAGCTTTATACTTTCCGGCCAGTCCGTTTGGGGCAACAGTACAAAGAGTTCATGTCAAAGAAGGACAGGCCGTAAACCCCGGCACCCCTTTGATGACTTTGAGCGCCACAGATGATCCGATAACCGCAGTTATAAACCTACCGCAAAACCTGGCCGGTTCTGTTTCTACCGTTTTGCCAACTACACTTTATATTAATGATCAAGAGGTTCAGATAAATCCTCACTTTATTTCCACCGAAGCCACCGAAGGAATGCTCCACTCCATCATCTATATGATCCCTGATAAATTCAGCAAAGACTTAACTGAAAACGGGTATATTAAAGCGGATATCCCCGCAGGCCTTCAAGCCGAGCAATCCGTGCCTTTTGTTCCCTTAGACAGCGTTTATCAAAACGCCAATGAATCAATTGTATTAGTAGTTGCAAACGACAGGGCAGAAAGCAGGATTATTAAACTGGGCAATGTTTTTGGACAGTTCGTAGAAATCAAATCAGGACTTTCAAAAGACGACCGGATTATTTTAAACAGAAATATTTTAGCCGGCGATAAAGTTTCCATACAAGAATGATTTATGACCTTAATCCCTTCTTTCAAAAAATTAACGGCAACTCCAAAAATGGAGCAATCCAGATTTGCCGCGTATTTAAAAAATCCCCGGCTGGTTATTTTAATCATCTTATTAATCTCTTTAACCGGAATATTCAGCTTTCTAAATATCCCCAGGGTTCTAAACCCTTCTATAAACATTGCGATTGTAACTATTGTCACAGTTTTGCCGGGTGCCGGGCCTGATGATATTGAAAGCCTAATAACTATCCCTATTGAAACAGCCACCAACGGACTTGCAAATGCAAAGAAAGCCACCTCTGTTTCGCGGGATTCGGTATCTGTTGTTTCAATCGAGTTTGAATCCGGAACAGACCCGGAAAAAGCAAGGGTAGATACCCAATCTGCCGTAGATGCAGTCACGCTTCCAACCGATGCCCAACCCCCAAGAGTAGCGAAATTGGATTTTCAAAATCAACCTGTCTGGAGTTTTACAGTCACAACTACAAAAGACAATGCCTCTTTAATCAGGTTTTCTAAAGAGCTAAAAGACAGGCTCAAACAATTACCCCAAATACGGGAGATTACCACGACGGGTTTGGATGAAACTGAAATCCAGATTATTTTAAAACCGGAAAGCATTGCCACATACGGCATAAACCCTCAGATTCTTTTGGGAGCAATCAAGTCCGGCGTAAAAGCATTGCCTGCAGGCGCTGTTAAAACTGATCAAAATTCGTTTATATTAACTATTGATCCGACAATAACCAGTACCGAAAATATCCGGAATTTAAAACTAAATGTTTTAGGAATCATAGTTTCTTTGTCAGAAGTTGCGCAGGTTTCCCAAAGAGTTAAACCCGACCAGGCCGGTTCTTTTTTTGCCAGCAATACCACACCCGCGCAGAAATCAGTTAATTTTAATATCTTCAAAACCACAAGCGCTGAAATTGAAAAAACAGCCAGTGAAGCAGAAAATCTGGCTGATAAAATCTTAAAAGAAAACGGTGACCGTTTCCAAATTCACAGCGACAGAAATTCTGCTGATTTTATCAAAGACCAATTTAGTGAGCTGCAAAGGGATTTTGCAATTACCATCTCCCTGGTTTTTGCAACTTTGCTGTTATTTTTAGGATTGCGCCAGGCAGCGGTGTCTTCTTTTTCTATTCCCCTTACCTTTTTTATCGCTTTTTCAATAATGAATGTTACTAAAATTGAATTTTCTTTTATTGCCTTTTTTTCCCTTCTTTTGTCCCTTGGGCTTTTGGTGGACGACACAATTGTGGTAATTTCTGCCACAACAACCTACTTTAGATTAGGCAAATTTAATCCCATCCAAACAAGCCTGTTAGTCTGGCGGGATTTTTTGATCCCGATTTTTACCACCACTTTAACTACAGTCTGGGCTTTTATACCTCTTCTGCTTTCAGCCGGCATTATCGGGGAATTTATAAAACCAATCCCAATTATTGTTTCATCCATTCTTTTGGCTTCATTTTTTATAGCCATGTTTGTAACCTTACCGATTATGACCATTATCTTAAAACCAAATATTCCTTACCGTGTCCGGGTTTTTACAAATATTATGTCCCTGATTACAATTGTGGTTTTGTTTTATTTAGTCGTCCCTAAAAATAATTTATTCCTTCTGCAAATACTGGTCTTTTTACTCCTGCTTTTTGTTTTTGTAAATATTAAACCGGTTCTTTTTGCTAAAATTTCCAAACTTGTAAGCCGTAGATATAATAAAATTGACAATGGTTTTATTAATTTTGAACCCGTCACTTACCGCTATCAAAAAATAATCAGCCGGATTTTATCTTCTGCTTCTTTACGGAAAAAAGCCATTATTGCAGTTTTAGTGTTTTTTGTCTTTACCATGAGTCTTTTTCCCTTAGGGCTTTTAAAGAATGAATTTTTCCCGGCCTCTGATGAGGATTATTTATTTGTTTCTTTAGAACTTCCTCCCGGCACAAACCTTCAAAGCACGGAAAAAGAAACTTTAAAAATTCTGGATGAGCTAAGAAGTACTGAAGGACTTATTTTTGCCAACGCTAACTTAGGCACCAGCTTTGATGCAATGGGAGGATTTTCTCAAGGAGGAAGCAACAATTCCTTAATCAGTATGGTTTTAATACCGCACAACAAAAGAAAAATTTCTTCCGTTGATATTGCCCAATCAATCAGGAATAAATATTCCAGTTACGAAACGGGCAAAGTTACCGTGACAGAAGTAACAGGGGGTCCGCCGGCCGGGGCTGATTTACAAATTAAACTTTTCGGACCAGATCTGGACCAGCTGGATTTTTATGCCGGCAAAATCGAGGATTACCTAAAATCACAACCAGGAGTTGGCGACATTAATAAATCCATAAAACCAGGTACAAGTAAACTGACTTTTGTACCGGACCAAACTAAAATGGTCCAAAATAACCTTAGCTTAGACCAGGTCGGATTCTGGCTCAGAACCTATGCTTCCGGCTTTAAAGCAGATTCAGTTAAACTGGCGGGTGAAAAACAGGATACGGATATTAGTTTACGGGTTGGTCCTGATTCCCAATATGTCCAGGATATTTCAAAACTTTTACTGCCCACTCCATCCGGCAACATTCCGCTTATCTCCCTTGGCACCTTAAAACTTGAGCCAAATCCAACTTTAATTACCCGGGAAAGCGGAAAGAGAACTTTATCTGTTGCAGCTTCTGTTGAAAAAAACTTTAATATTCAGGATAAAAACAGTGAGCTTTTAAAATTTGCCGATTCTTTAAATTTGCTTGCAGATTATAGCTTTCAAACGGGCGGGGTTAATGAAGAAAATCAAAAATCAGTCAATTCAATACTGCAGGCAATGCTGCTGTCATTTTTACTCATTGTAGTTACCATGGTGATCCAATTTTCCTCTTTCAGGGATGCGATAATTGTCATGCTGGTAATACCTCTGGCCGTATCAGGAGTATTTATCCTGTTTGCCCTAACCCGCACCCCTTTATCCTTCCCTGCTTTAATCGGGGTTTTGGCGCTATTTGGAATAGTTGTTAAAAATTCTATACTTTTGGTTGATAAAATCAATCAAAACAAAAAATCCGGAATGGAGTTAAAAGAGGCTATTGCCGATGCTTCTGCTTCGCGTATTGAACCGATTTTTTTAACCAGTTTTGCAACTATCATGGGTTTGATACCTATTACCTTATCTAATCCTTTGTGGAGAGGTTTGGGAGGTGCAATTATTGCAGGACTGACTTTTTCCGGCACTATTATGTTAATTTTCATTCCCGTAGTCTATTACTTTATGTTCTCCCCCCGCAAAAAATAGTACAATCCAGCCTCCCCAAACACCCCTTTTAAAACCTTAACTCCCCCCACCCAAAATCCACAATTAAACTAGCTTCCCACTTGGAAAGTGGGAAGCTAGTTCATTTTAATTCCGCCTGAGAAGAGCTTTATAGCTGGTTCATTTGGAAATACTGTGGGCAACTGCACTAGTACGAGATGGGATTTTCATATTTTCTCTATAATGAAGAATCCACCGAAGGATCTCCAAGATGGTTGAGCAACATTATTTTCTCCCCCAAGGGAATCATAGTATTTTGCAAGCTTTACATTACTTTCATTTACAAAATACCCTCCTGAAACTTGTCTTAGCTGCTCTATAACGACTCCTTGTTCTATGCCAATGTTAGCATCGCCCATATTTTATTCCTGTAACCAGTATACTAAATTTTTCGTATCTACATATATAATCCACCTGGGAGGTGGATTTATAGCGACACCCAGGGATCTACCACTAATTTCAAAACTAAAATATCAGCTTATTACCCAAAATAATTTATGTTAAACTGAATATATGCTGCCTAGGACTTTAATAATTGCGCTAATATTGATAGTTTCCTTTGTTGGTCTAGGTCTATTCTTCCATAATAATCCGGAGATTGTCCAAAAAATTAAACCGGCAGGGCCTGCACCTTGGGAATCACAAAGCACAACTTCTTGTCCGGATCCCCTTGTTTTACAAACCCCGGTGGATCTGAGTAAAGTTACCTCCATACTTTATCCGGGACAAGTTAGAGGCGGTGATTTTAAACCACACGGCGGCTTTCGTTTTGATAATTCAAAAGTGGACGAAATAGAAGTTCGGGCTCCTATGGATGCAAAATTTACAGAAGGCAGCCGCTATATTGAACAGGGTGAGGTCCAATACCTGTTTGATTTTCAAACCAGTTGCGGAATAAGGTTCCGATTTGACCACCTTTTAGTGCTTGCTCCTAAATTCGCCGAAGCAGTAAAAAACCTACCTAATCCAAAAGAACATGATTCACAAACCACCCGCGTCAACCCAGCAATAGATGTAAAAAAAGGCGAGGTAATTGCGACAGCGGTTGGATTAAAAAGTAACAACAATGTTTTTGTGGATTTTGGGGTTTATGATATGAGGGGAAAATTTTTCACCGGTCCCAGGGACAATGCCGTTTGCTGGTTTGACCTTTTGCCCTCTTCTGATTCAGCCAGAGTTAAATCCCTCCCTCCGGCCGATTCCAAATCCGGCTCCCAAAGCACCCTTTGTAAACTTTAACTTATGTTAAGATAATTTTAATGGAGAAATTTAGAAAATATCTTTCAGATTCTTCCTCCGTCAGTTTACTTATTACAAATTTCATAGTAATCGTTCTGGCTATAATCCAGAAATGGGACATATCCACAGTCCTGTGGGTTTACTGGATGCAAAGCATTATTATTGGCTTTTTCCAGTTTTTAAGGATTTTATCCCTGAGAAAATTCTCTACAGAAAATTTTACCATTAATAATAAATCTGTTTCGTCTACTGTCCAAACTAAACTTTTTGCTGCCTTTTTCTTTATCTTTCATTACGGCTTTTTCCACTTTTTGTATGCCATTTTTCTTTTTAATTTTTTCACCAGTCAATCTTTTGATTTGACTCATTTATTTTTAGGAGGTTTGATATTTTTCATCAATCACTTTTTCTCCTACCAACATAACAAAATGATTGATCAGCAAAAAACCCTGCCTGCCGGCAGGCAGGTCCAAAATATCGGACACTTAATGTTTTCGCCTTATGCAAGGATTGTCCCTATGCATTTGATCGTAATTTTCGGGGCCATTTTAGGCCAATCCGCCCTGATTATCTTCTTACTGCTCAAAACTGTGTCAGATTTATTAATGCATACAATTAAACATAAGATGAGTGACTCTTGATTTTTCTTAAAAGGAATGCAAAAAATTAAATTCTTCTGAATAGGTCTTCTACTTTAATTGGAGTAGAAAATGGTATGGAAAAAGTCAAAGTTGTACCTTGACCCTTTTCTGAATGAAACCAGATTTTGCCCTGATGTCCTTCAATAATTTGTTTACATAAAAATAATCCCAAACCGCTCCCTCCGCTTACAACTTTCATCGCA
>JACPEY010000044.1 GCA_016183245.1 Candidatus Daviesbacteria bacterium | reverse complement strand
AGCAGGTTTGGCCCTTTATGGTTATTCCTCATCCACGCAAGACACCAATCTCAAACCTGCTTTAACTTTAACTACTAAAATTGCCCAAATTAAAAAAGTTTCAAAAGGAGAAAAGTTAGGTTATGATGGTACTTATACAGCTAAAAAAGAACTGACTGTAGCAGTATTGCCAATTGGTTATTATGACGGAGTTGACAGAAGATTATCGAACAATAGCATATGTCTTCTAGATAACATTGAATGTCCGATACTGGGAAGAGTGAGTATGAACTTAAATATAATTGATGTCAGCAAAGTCCCGACTCCAAAAGCCGGACAGGAAGTTATTGTATATTCTTCCAATCCAAAAGATAAAAATTCCCTGGAAAATTCGGCTAAACTTTGTAAGACTATTGTTTATGATCTGCTGGTAAATCTGGCAGAGTCTACTAGAAGAGTGATACTCTAAGTCTATCATAGTAAGATTTATGAAAACATTGAAAATCCTAATTATAACTGGCGGTACAACTTCTGAACGGCGTATTTCTTTTATGTCAGCAAGACAAGTGAAGCTGGGACTGGAAAAATCCGGTCACCAGGTTAAATTATACGACCTGAAAAAAGGCACTGTCTCCAAAAGCATGACAAAAAACTTTGATATTATTTTCCCCTTAATTCACGGCAAACAAGGGGAGGATGGAAGTTTATACAGATCTTTACAGAAACTGGGAAAACCTTATGTGGGTTGCGAACCGGAAGCAACAAAAAAAGCCTTTGATAAAATTCTTTCCAACAAAATATTTGACCAGGCAAAACTACCCAGACCAAAATGGAAGATTGTCAAAAATATTGGAGATATAAAAAAATTTGGTTTTCCCTGCGTCTTAAAAGCCGCCTCAGGCGGATCTTCCAGGGAAGTTATAATCTTACACTCTGAAAAAGATACAAAGAAAAACTTGTTTAAGAAAATCTTATCCCTGCAAGATAAGCTCTTTGTAGAACAACTTATTAAAGGAACAGAAATAACAGTAGGAGTATTTTTAGATCAAGCCTTACCGGTAATAGAGATTGTTCCTCCCCAAGGCGGCTGGTTTGATTACAAAAATAAATACAGCGGGCAAAGCCAGGAAATTGTAGGTGCTCCATCGGTTGATAGAAAAACACAGATGCTTGCCCAGGAAATTGCTTTGAAAATCTACAAAAAATTCAACCTCTCTCCTTACGCCAGAGTTGATTTTATAGTATCTGATCAAATTCCTTATGTTTTAGAGGTGAATCCGCCATGCGGAGTAGGACTGACTTCACAATCATTATTTCCGAAAGCAGCTGCAGCAGTCGACTTGGATTTTCCCAAGCTTTTGGATAAAATGGTTAAACTTGCGTATGAAAACAAGCTTTCTTAAACCAAATGATCCGCTCTTGATGAAAACTACTCAAGCAGTTCCCCAAAATGAGATTAACTCAGCAGAAACCAAAACGATCATTAAAACCATGTTAAAAGTAGCCTATGGTGAACAACAAAACCGGGAAAAACCCGTTATGGTGGGACTGGCTGCCCCACAAATCGGGATTTTTAAAAGAATTATATTAGTCGATGTAAAAGCTGATGGAAAAGGGAAGGTTGGCGATTTGCGCGTTTACATAAATCCGGAGATTACCTGGACTTCTAAAAGGGAAGGGAAGTGGTATGAAGGATGTTTCTCAACGGGCAGGATCTGCGGAATTGTCTCTCGCCCGACCTCCATCAAAATCCGGGCACATACAATTAGCTTCCCACATGGAATGTGGGAACGTAGAGTTGAAAAACATACAGGGTATGTGGCAAGAATTTTTCAACACGAAATTGATCATCTAAACGGAAAGGTGTTTATAGATCATATTAAAGATCCAGACAAGCTACACTGGGTAGAAAAAGAGGAATTTCCCGCTTACAGGGATCGCGAAGCTTGGAGAAATTGGCCTAAAAAATATCCCTTGCCCCTTGCTTAATACAGGCTAAAAAAGGTATAATTTAACCAGAGCGAAAGCTCGCTTTTTCTTTAAACTTCATGTCAAACATCGGTAAAATTCAACCAGCACCCATTATTGAAGAGATGCAAAAGTCCTATTTGGACTATGCCATGTCTGTTATTGTTTCCCGCGCACTTCCGGACGTCCGCGACGGCTTAAAGCCGGTGCAAAGAAGGATTATCTATGCCATGCATGCCCAGGGCTTACACCATACTTCACGTTTTCAAAAAAGCGCAGCTGTGGTCGGAGAAGTTTTGAAAAATTTTCACCCTCACGGTGATGCACCAGTTTATGAAGCAATGGTCAGAATGGCTCAAAATTTTTCCATGAGGTATATGTTAGTTGACGGCCAGGGAAACTTTGGCTCAATTGACGGAGATTCTCCTGCTGCAATGCGTTATACTGAAGCCCGGCTTTCGGCAATTTCTGAAGAACTGCTTCGCGACATCAGTAAAAATACTGTTGATTTTATAGATAATTATTCCGGAACTACCAAAGAACCGGTGCTTTTGCCATCAGTCATACCAAACCTTCTGCTAAACGGCGCTTCGGGTATTGCTGTAGGTATGGCTACCCAAATTCCACCTCATAACTTAGGGGAAGTTTGCGATGCTTTGATCTACATGATAGAACATCCAACAAAGAATGTCATTGCGAGCACTTCGACTTCGCTCAGTATAAACTCCGCGAAGCAATCTCCCATGGACGGGGAAGATCGCCACGTCGAGTCGAAAGTCGACTCTCCTCGCGATGACAATGCTTTTTTTTCCTCTACTGCTACCGTAGAAGATTTAATCCAATTCATAAAAGGCCCGGATTTTCCGACCGGCGCTTCTATTTATGACCAAACCGAAATACTGGCAGCATATGCTACCGGCAAAGGCAGGATTGTCATGCGGGCTAAAGCTGAAATAGATGAGACCCCGGCGGGAAAAATGCAAATCATTGTTTCGGAACTGCCATATCAGGTCAACAAAGCCACTTTAATTGCCAGGATTGCTGAACTGGTTAAAGATAAAAAATTAGACGGCATTGCAGATTTGCGCGACGAATCAGACCGCAAACAGATGGTCCGGATTGTTTTTGATTTAAAAAGAGACGCCAAACCTCAATCAATTTTAAATAATCTTTATAAATATACTGCCATGCAGTCTGTTTTTAATGTCAATTTAGTGGCACTTACAGACGGTGTGCCTCACCTTTTAACACTAAAGCACATTCTTGAGGAATTTATTCATCACAGGCAAACAGTAGTCATAAAACGTTCTGAGTTTGAACTTGCCGAGGCAAAAGCCCGCGAACATATTCTGGAAGGCTTAAAAATTGCAGTTGATAACATTGATGCAGTAATTGAAACGATCAAGAAATCCAAAGATTCAGATTCTGCAAAACAGAATTTAATGGATAAATTTAAGCTAAGTGAACTCCAAGCTGTTGCGATTTTGGATATGCAGCTTCGGAGACTGGCAGCACTGGAACGGCAAAAAATTGAAGACGAGTTAAAAATGGTGCGGGAAACAATTGCTTATTTAGAAGATCTTTTGGCACACCCGGAGAAAATTTTAAAAGTCATTAAAGACGAGCTTATTAAAATCAAAGAAAAATACGGTGATGACAGAAGAACCCGGGTTTATAAACAAAAAGTAGGGGAGTTTTCTGAAGAAGATTTGGTACCGAATGAACTCACTATTGCCACAATTACTGCAGGAGGTTACATCAAACGCCAGGCCCCCATGTCTTTTAGGACACAAGCCAGAGGCGGCAAGGGAGTAATGGGCATTTCCACCAAAGAAACAGACGCTGTTTCGCACATCTTCTATACCCAAACACATGACAGCATCCTCTTTTTTACTGATAAAGGCCGTGTTTTCCAAATTAAAGTCTGGGAAATCCCGGAAACACAACGCGCTGCCAAAGGCCAGGCTGTGGTTAATTTAATCAATGTTGAGCAAGGTGAAAAAATCACTGCAGTTTTAACCACCCGCCAAAAAGGAGAGAGTGCCCAATATTTCTTTATGTGTACCAAAAAAGGCACAGTTAAAAAAACATCTTTGGCAGAATATGCCAATATCCGCAAAAGCGGCCTGGTGGCAATTAAGCTTGATACAAACGATGAATTGGGATGGGTAGCTGCCACTTCCGGCAAAAACGACCTGATTATTGTCTCAAGAGACGGCAAATCAATCCGCTTTTCCGAAACTCAAGTCAAACCAACCCACCGGGATACCTCAGGGGTTAGGGGAATAAGACTTGGTAAAGATGATGAGGTAGTATCTTTAAATATTGTGCAAAATGATGAGGATAAACTTTTAGTTGTAATGGAAAATGGTTTAGGCAAAAAAACTCCTTTTTCAGCCTGGAGCAAACAGGGCAGGGGAGGACAGGGAGTAAAAGCTGCTCAAGTCACTGATAAAACAGGACCAATAGTCACAGCTCAGGCAATAGACGGCAAAATGGACACTTTGGTGCTTACTTCCACAAAAGGGCAGCTTATTAAAATGAACTTAAACGAGGTTCCTACCTTACAAAGACAAACACAGGGTGTAATATTAATGAGGATGAGGCCTGGCGAAAAAGTGGCAGCAGCAACTGTTGTAGCGTCTAAAGACAAACCGCAGGAACCTGAAAGAAAATGAATAAATCATCACTGCTCTCAACTCTTGGGATAATTTATTTTATGTTCGGGTTTGTATTTGCAATTGCTTTTGCAATTTATTACCGCTGGCCTGGCCTGGCTTTTTTATCTCCCGGGTTTTATAGCGTAATTTTTACCTGGCCATATCAGGCAATCGGCTTTATAAATGATCTTTTAAATTTCGGCCTCGCCGGAAAACCTATATAAGGAAACTTCTTGATCTCTTCAGTTAATCCTTTAACATAACAAGTCCTTTTCGTTACATAAACTTCATTAGCTTTCGCTCCCTCAAGATTATTTGGGATCAAAACTTGACTAAGCCAACAATTTATATCCTCAGACAATCGGTTACCATCTATTCCAAACTTTCGGAGTTCCCAAGCTGCTTCCATATGCGAAAGGCACCGAGGACTTTTTAATCCTCCTAAGAGCCTGTTTGAAAAGGTCAGGTAGTTTCCAAAACTAACCTTTTAAGCATCAGTCTGGTCATGGCCAGATGGATGAAGGATTCAACACTTTTCTTGAGTCTTTCATAATCCCTAACCAATCTTCTGTTTTTGAGCAGCCAGGCAAAGGTTCTTTCTACGATCCATCTT
>JACPEY010000045.1 GCA_016183245.1 Candidatus Daviesbacteria bacterium | reverse complement strand
ATATGGTTGGGCTCCATCTGATCTATTAAGACCATAGATCAAAGGACTAATTGGGCGATTATCCGCTGAGGCATCAACATTTACCTGCATAGCAACTGGTGGCGGAGGTGTGGAGCCATCATTATAAAACTCCAGATCATCAATATAGATTGGCCTTTGATTCTGGCCAGCTGGATTATGCAGAATGATGTTACTGATTGATGTTGCTTCTGCTTGCAATGCTGACAGCGGAATATTTACTTCTTTCCATTGTCCTGCTGCTATTCCTCCAGGTTGCATGTAGTTTTCAATATCTACATCTACTCCTGATAAAGAAAGTTGATATTTCTGGCCCGAGTCAACACCTCCATTTATATAGAAACGGAAGTGAGTATAGGGAGTGGTATCAAACTTGGCTTGTTCTCCTGCTTCACTCCAATTTGGCCAGCGGCAGAGCGTATAACTGCTAACCCAATAATCTCCCTGGACCATATAGGTTGAATAACGACCTGTTTTGACAAAATTTGTGGCAGTATTGCTGACATCGGCTACGCTGGAAGTGCAATTTGCCCACCAGCCATTAGTGCTTGCTGGTTTTGGCCAGATATCTTCAGGCAAAGGTGCTGCGGGCATTGGTGTCCCATCTGCAAAAAGTTCTATATCATCAATATATACTGCAGGTTCAATCTTACCATTTGCATTAGAAATAGACAGCCTACCAAGCAAATCCGGTAAATAACCACCTACTTCCCAGAAAACACCTAAATCAGCTAGAGGCACGCGTACCTCTTTCCACTTATTTGCCTCTATTACTCCCCCCTCAACTAAGTATTTATCCAAGAGCTGACTCTTTCCGCCTATCCAAATGGGACTATTATTATTTTCACCATTTACCGGTTTGCGATAAAGAGAAGTATATAAGCTCATATGTTGACCACTGCCTGTGCCGCCGTTTATATAAAAGCGCAAATAGTTATAGCCGGTCATGTCTGCTTGCCCACAGATTGAAATAGCTCCCCAATTGCCTGCAGTATTTTGGAAGGAAATAGAGCGGGTGCCGGAACGGGCATATTGGGTCGAATCAAAATTATAAGTAGCATAATAAGAGCAATCACTACGACTACCACCAGGTAAATCACTTATTGAGTCCTGATAGATAAAGCGGGGAGCAGGTGTTGGTGTTGGGTTAGGCCCTCCACCCAAAGGATTGACATCCAGTAACGGGCTGGTAATTGTTTGGGTACCTAATCTGGCAGTAAATGAATACTGGTTAGGGCCAAGAGCACTTAGTAAGTCTTGGGTATATTCAGAAGTCCAGGAAGCAGAAGCAGTATTGGCAGTTGATAAAGTTACAGGGTTAGGGGTAATGGTAGTTGTCAGTTGTCCCCCGGCTATTCCATTTTTAGAAATAGTCAAATTAACCTGCTGACCGGAACATGATCCTGAAGTATTAATATTTAGATTCACTATACTTCCTGCTGTCACCGGCCCTGCAGGATTCCAGGAACCAGTAGTTAGAGTACAAGGTGTAGGAGAAGGACTTACTCCGGGTGTTGATGACGGTGATGGTGATGCGGTACCGCCACCAGGACTGTAAAATTCCAGATCATCAATATATACTGCAGGTTGTGCTCCGACAGAAGTGGAAATGGAGATAGAGGCTATGGTTTTGTTAGTAGCTCCCAGCACATTAAGAGGAACATCTACTTTTCTCCAGGCGCTGGAAGCAACACTCCCCCCTTCAATGTAATTATCCAAATTAACTGCCGGTCCGAAGTTAAAGCTTGCATCTGAAACTGATAGCTCAAATGCCTGATTATTTCCGGTTCCTCCGTTAATGTAAAACCTTAAATTAGTATATGGGCTGGTATTGAAGTCCTGATTAGCACTTCCCAATTGAAGTTCATCCCAACCATTCATGGTAAATTTGATGGAATTTGTACCTGTCCTGACATAATCAATTGAGGAAGGATTAAAGGCAGTTCTGGGATTAGACCAGTTCTGCCAGTCAGATGCCAGTGTATCACCATAAACTATTTTGCTTGCACCTCCAGAGGCTTGGGAAGGTGATGGGGAAGGAGGGCCTGATGGTTGTCCGGTTGGGGAAGAAGTAGGACTGCTGCTTGGATAACTTACCCCCGGGATACGGGGAGTTGTTAACATCTCATTTCTGACAGAAACTCCGTAAGGGCTGCTGGGAATAAAGTCCATGCGGTTTGTACCTGGCTGTAATAATGTGGGCGGACCTTCATTATCAAAAAGCCAGGCAGTCCAGGAAATATTTCTCTCACGCATAATTCTTATCAGTTCATCGGTGTCTGCCTGAGACATTTGGCTGCCGGTTCCAAATTCTGTAATCATTACCGGCACACCGGCATTGTAAGCATTTAAGAAATCTACCCCAAAGTTGGAAACTGAATCATAAGCATGAGATGAGTAAACAATATTTACTGCACCATCAGCAGTAACCCTGTTTGCAGGGTTTACTACATAATTTAGGATCCTTCCCCAGTTTGTTCCGGATGCTAAAATTAAAGGCTTGTAAGGGGCAGATGCCGTCCTGATAGAGGTAACCATACTGTTGTAACGGGGCAAAAGCGTATCATGCCACCAGGTTTCTGAAGCTCCGGGGTAGTTTCCGTCCGGTTCTGCTTGTAATTGATAAATAACATTTGGTTTACCTTTGTAACGGGCAGCCAGGATTGCCAAAGCCTGCTCTGCTTCATCATCCGGCATATCCGGCATATTACCGTTAACCTCTTTTGTATAGAAAGTGAGGATGACATACATCAAATTTTCTTCAGCCAATCTTACATATTCATCCAGCCAGCTCATATACATCTGATGGGTGACTTGAATACCATCAACAAGCTGGTCATAGTTTGTATTTACCACAGGAGCTGAGGCAAAATCGTGTAAGAATACAGTACCTTTCCAGTCATTGGCAAGCTGCGGGATAGCTATCCTTTCAAAATTCATATTTTTTACCCATTCACTTCTAATAACATTTGCCCCTCTTAAAACAACAGGCTGGCCGCTTTCAGTCAGGATCCGGGTTCCTTCAGTTTTTAACCACGGCAAAGTAGCAGAAGGGGCTTGTGTTACAGTTAAGTCCCTGGGGTTGCTTTCAATGGTAGCAGCTTGACCTGCTATATTTGCTTTGAAAAAGTACTCGGGATCGCAAGTGCCAAGCAAACAAGCATTAACCCACTCCCCGCTCCAGGAAGAAGCTGCTGTGAAGTTATTACCGTTTTGGGTCAAAGTTACAGGATTTGGTACGGGAGGAGTATTTGCCGGCTGGTCAGGCTGCAAGGCAATATTTCTTCTTACCTCAAAATTAACCTGCTTGCCGCTACAATCACCAGTGGCAGCAACATTTAACCCGGCATTAGTATCCTTGACAATAGTTTGAGTAGACCATGTGGCAGAAGTTAAACTACAGGGTGCGGGAGAAGGAGACGGGGTTGCCGTTGGGGTGGGCAAAGCACTACCTGAAGCATTATAGATATTTTGTATCATTGTTTGAGCCCACAATTTTCTCATCTCGCCATAACCGTCATTTGTCAAGTGCACATCCCCTGGTACTAAAAGGTTTTGGCGGCTCTGGAAAAAGGTCCAAAAATCAGGGCCTTTAATAATTTGAGGGTGAGCAACATAAAGCTTGTCAATTTCTGCATTTAATGTCTGCAGGTTTTGCTGAAAACTGGTAGCATAACCAGCCGGTCCCCAGGGTATCTTCGGAATAATTGGAATCTTGCCTGCTGTAATAACTTTACTCACTACACCCTCGTAATTATTTCGGAAAGCAGTAACCTCTGCCGCTGTTAAAGTATGTCCGATACTGGCATCATTTGTACCATAAGCTAAAGCTACATATTTACCCGGGAATACAGAGAACCAGCTGTCAAAATTGTTGACCAAATCAATAGTAGAAGCGCTAACTATCCCGCCGTTTTCCTGCGCCGGGAAATAACCGGGTTTTGAAGTATTTATTAAGGAAGTAAAACTGAAATTTAGAGGCGATCCCGACCACGTCTCTTCATAATTTAGCGCTCCTAAAGTAATTGAATCTCCATAAAATATCCAGCTGTCTTCCGGTTGACTTCCGGACTGGCTCAAATCATAAATATCCATCTGGGTTAAAACAACAGCAGAAGTTGTCCCTCTAACTGAGGAAACATTTAATCTGATCCAGTTATAACCTGTTAAGTCCAAAGTATGCTGGCGGGAGCGGTATTTATTTCCGGTTACAGTTGCCAGAGTAACCCAGCCTGAAGCAGGTGCAGAAGAACCGCCAGGTGCAGCATTTGCTTCTATGGTGTAATTTTGGGGTAGGCCAACCGGTGTGCCGCCAGAGGCCACATCATACTGGTAAGCATCTGTATCGTTCTGGTACCAAATCAAATCTAGTTTTGAACGCTGATCTGCAGGAATGCCGGATAAATTATATGCAATCCAGGCTGGCAAAGAAGCTGACCGCCAGTAAGTCCCTAATGTATTGTTTGCTTCCAGACTATTGTCATTTGTCCGATTAGGAGTATTTGCTCCATTAGAACTTGAGGCAAAAGCAGGCACATTTCTGCTGATTATTGTCATAGGTCTTGGAACAATAGCGGTATTTTGAGGTGTGGGCGTTGGGGTGGGAGTAGGCACAGGTCCTCCGCCTGGTTTAGGTACAGTCAGTAATGGATCAGATGATCTGATTGAGTTAGAACCAACTGTTGCAGTAAAGAAAAATTCAGGAGGATCCAAAACTCCCAGGAAACCATCTTCCATATATTGGGCAGTCCAGGTTAGGGTGGCAGTATTGTTAGAAAATACTGCAGTATTAGGAGATGGCTGGGAAGAAGCATCTTCATCTATACCACCTTCCAGCACTGGATCATTTTCCCTGACTAAAAAGTTAACTGTTTGTCCATTACAGTTATTGCCATTTACTGTCATTGTAACAGGAGTAGTAGATGCAACGTTTGAAGCAGACCAGGAAGCAGACGTTAAGGTACAGGTGGTAGATGCAGAAGCATTATAAAATTCTACATCATCAATATAAAAAACAGGTTGTGCCGATATACCTGATACATTAATACCGGAAAGAGGAATTTCTACTTTTCTCCAGGTATTTGCAGCAATACTTCCCCCCTCAACAAATGAGTCAATATTCCCACTGCCAGACTCGTTTGTTAATATATTTAATTTTTGATTACCGGCAGTACCTCCGTGAATATAGAACCTGAGATTTGTATATGGACCTGTATCAAATCCATTATTGCCAAAGTAGACTGCTCCCCACGGGCTTGTTATTTGAACAGAAACAGAATTAGTTCCGCTTCGTTTAATACTGGTTGCATTCCAGTTTCTGGTGGTACCCCATGACCAGTCTTCCCACCCGGTTGCCAATGCATCACCATACATTATTAAGGCTGAGCTTGCCGGAGGAGCACCTGAAGGAGTTGGTGATGGAGTTGGAGAAGGTGGAACAGGAAGACCTGCAGCTGCTATCAGATAATTACGAAAGGCTGTACCAAAAGTTTGGGAGGGGCTGCCTGTATAATAAGGATTGCTTCCGGCTACGCTTGGTCCCAAAAGTGCATAGCCGTCTGCGCAGCCTACATCATCTACCCCCCACCAATGCCAGGCAGTATAACTTGCCCCTTTGCTGTTTAACCAGGGAATAGCCTGATCAATATAAGATTTCTGGTTACAACTGGGTTCCCCAATTTCCCCAACTATTAAGGGGTATTGTGCCAAAATTGGAGCCAATTCTCTGTCCCAACAGGCAGCATCAGAACACCAGGTATTTGCATACATATGGGTAGAGGCAGCCAAATTATTAATTGGATCATTGGGCTTGTAGTTAAGCCAATCATTCATCAAAGTTGACCAGCCAATACCTCCGGTGATAATCATATTCTGGGCACCGGTATTACGGACAGCAGTAACCAACTCCTGCATCCCTGCTGCCACCCAGGGAGTTGTTGACCTTTGTACTCCGTTATCACCAATATAGTAATTGAAGGTGCAACCCCCATCCCGCAAACATCTCCAGCCGCTGGCGATTTTCGCACTGTCATTTTCCTCAGGATATGGCTCATTGTAAAGATCAAAAACCACAGAAGTATTGTTTTTAAAAGTATTGGCAACTGAAGTCCAAAAAGCCGGGGCATGATCCCTGTCAGCCATTGGCTGTTGATCCATGGCCCGGATTGTTCCGGGGGAATTCCAGTGAAGGTCTAAAATAGTGGCAATGTTATTTTGGGTTAATAAATTCACATAATCAATTATTGCCTGGCGGTAGTTTGCTCCAAAATACTCGTTGGGAGAAGTACCCTGGTTGATCCCCAGCCAGCAGTCTTCGTTTAAAGGAATCCGGACAGTGTTAATTTTCCAGTTAAGCATTGCCTGCACACTGGCTTGATCTACTTCTCCCCTTGGGAAAATTCCCCAACCTTGAATACAAGGATAAGAGGTTCCTCGGTTTACTCCCAAAAGCCTGACTATCTGATTTGATTCATTTAAAATTTTGTTGCCGGAAACATGCAATCCTTTCATTGAAAGAGTCCCTGTTGGAGAAGGAGTAGGGGTTGTACCAGGAGTTGGAGTAGCAGTAGCAGTAGGTGTTGGTGTTGGGGTTGGGGTGGGCTGGGGTCCTCCGCCTAAGGGAGTTACGGAAAGTAACGGATCAGAAGATCTTAGGTTTTGACTGCCTAAACTAACATTGAAGTAATACTGGTTAGGACTACCCAATATGCCGCAAAGATCAGATGTATACTCTGTATTCCATGAAGCTGTAGCTGAATTGGAAATAATACTTGCTGGATTTGGAGTTATAGTGGTATTAAGCTGACCTCCGCATAAACCATTTTTAATAATACTAAAATTAACCTGCTGCCCTGAACAGGATCCGGTTGTTGTTACGTTTAAAGTCACCGGTGACCCGGTAGTTGTGCTGGCGGGATCCCATGAAGCTCCTGAAAGTGTACAAGGTTGAGGGGAACCGGGGAATACCAGCAGAGTAATAGAATACGGCGGAACTGTATAGCTTAAGGTTGAGCTGACTCCGGCCAAATCAGCAAGTCTTTTAATCTGGGTTGTATCTGACTGGGAGTATTGATAAACTTCGGCTGTATTGCCGGTCAGATTAAAGTTTGAGATATTTAAGGAAGTACTAAGAGGAGTGTTAGGCAACTTATTAATAAGCATTACCTTAAGATCGCCGGTTGAGTTATCTTTGGAAGCATAAACAGAAAGCTTATCAATATCTGCAGTTTGTGCCTTTGTTGAGACATCTCCAAACTTACCAAATCTTCCGTCATAATTTCTAAACATCCTGAAAGCCCAGTACCCCGGGCTTCCGTCAGCCGGAGAAGTCCAGTAATTGGCAAGGTATACATCCTCACGTCCAAAAACCCCTAAAACATCTGCTAAAGCCAAAGCTCCGTTAATATGATTATCAGCACCCCAATTCCATTCAGTGATCCCGATTTTCGTCCCGGGATAGTATTGATTGATCCATTCTTTCATTCTGGGAATAAATCTTAAGTTAGGACCGCCTTCAGTATTTCCCATCCATGATTCTTCCTGATAAGTTGAGTCCCACAGGCTTCTGACAGAACGCAAACGCAAAGCCTGTTTGACACTATCTACACCACCCGGCCAATATAGCCCGCTTTGGGGATAATAATGAATGTCTAAAACATCCAAGGTTCTGTATCCTGCAGAAATATCGTGCTCCCTAACTTTTTGTAAAAACCATTGGTAAAAGGGCATTCCTCCGTGGGCTTGCCTGTCAGCTGAAGTTGCATAATTATTAGTCCCCTGGTCTAAAGCAGAGTGCCAAAGGGAAAGCCATCCCCAACCAACCAGGCCGGTAACCTGTGAAGCAGGATCCACTGCCTTTACAGCTTTGGCATATTCTAGGAATTTGGATAAAGATTCATCATAACCTGCTCTGACAGGATGGACATCAATGTGAGTATCATCTGCCCAAAGATCCATCTCATTATCCATGGCATAAAATTTCACTCCCCCATTTTGGGCACTTCCTAAAGTATTTTTAATATAATTTACCCATTCATCCTGATAAACAATATTGTCAGTTGTATCCGGAGGATATGCAAAAGCACTGCCTTTTTTGGCAACAGCTCTAAAGCTGGTTGTGTTTCTGTTATTTGTCGGATCATAGCCTGCAATTGCCTCTGATCCGGGCGAGACAGGCGGCCCTCCTGCTCCAGGCACTCCGGTTGAATAGGTACTATTACTGCCATTTTTTGCCACCCAACCTACTAAGGGGATAGTAAGCAGTGACTCTGCTCCGGCTGATTTATTTTTATTAACAAAATCTATAGAAGCTTTACCAGCTACAGTTGATCCGCCTGCCTGATTTAGATTTCTAAATTCCCAATCAGAACCGGCATTTGAGGCATTAATTTCCCAATTATGCCTTGTCCTGGCATTGCCTCCCCACCGGTTAAAGGCTACCCCCATTGTTTGCTGATAAGTGCTCAACCCGGCGCTATTGGCAATTCCATAAATTAAGGGGCTGATGGAATGATTATCTAAAGAGACATCAATATTTACCGTAACCGGAGTTGCCGGAGCAGGTGTGGGAGAAGGATAGGCATATTTGGTAAGTTTAATGTTATCCAGCAAAACATTTCCAAAACCTAATATATTATTTGCATTATAGCGCATGCGGAATCCGGCAATATTTGTGCCAGACCCGACCCCAAAATCATCAAGGCGGATTTTGATATGTTTCCAGCTTTGAGAGAGCGCAACATATTTGTCAGACATTACTTCTGAACCGATTGATTGGTAACTATTTTGCGTCAAAGTCAAGCCAAATTTTGGAAAAGTAGGAGCCAGGGAATAAATGTCAAATTCCAAATCAGTATATCCGTCAATATTATAAGTAGTCGGGTTATACAAAAATGCAGTACAGTAATTGTTTAGGTTAAAAGCAAGTGATGAAGTGCTACCGGATGCTGCCTGGCCATTATAAGGTCCGAGATAACAAGACTTACCATCTTGATCAGGCCATTCATTTGAGGTAAAGCCGTTTTGCAAAGCATCATCAAAAATTAAAAGCTGGCTTAGTAATGCAGGTGATGAAGGTGAGGGAATAGGTGAGGGAGTTGGCGCTAAAGAAGGCGACGGGGTTGGGGTAGGACTTGGGGCAGGTGTCGGGGTAGGAGCAAGGGAGGGTGAAGGTGTAGGAGTCGGGGTAGGTGTCGGCGGCGGCGGGACATAAGCGTATACTTCCAATGATGCCAGTTGATAGCTTGCAGCGTTAGAGCCTGTTCTGGTTCTGATTAATATATACCTGCCTGATCCGTTAATAACCTGGTTAAAATCACCGTTTACATTACTCCAGACAGGAGTAAAACCAATGCCGTCTTCTGACAGCTCAATATCATAATCTGTGGCGTTGTCACTGCCCCACTTTACTATTACCTGGCCGACAGCTGTTAAACTTCCTAAATCAAACCCTATCCACTGCGACCCGCCTCCTCCGGAAGTCCAGAATGTGGCAGGGTTACCGTCATTTGCATTGGCAGGACTTGAACCTGCTGCAGTTGAAGAAACGCTGACAACCGGTTTATTTAGGGCCAAATCAGCAGCCTGGGCATAAGTTGCAGCTACTCCCAAAAGCAATGCTGCCCAAACTAAAAAAATTTTTCTAAATCTAAAAGTCCGTCTTATTAAGTCCATCTTTATCATTTATCCTTCAACTGGTGTTATTTACAGCTGGCGGTTTTGGATATGGTTCCGGATTGGGAGGACTCCCTTGCTTTTTTCTTCTTTTCAAAATAACTACAGCCCCGGCAGCTGCCAGTATTATGGTTATTACTAAAACTGCTAAAATCTGCTGCGGGACTCCTAGGGTAACAGGTTGTTTGGCTGCACTGCTTATTTTAATTACTGCTGCAGGTTTAACCGTAGCAGCAGTTCCTGAAGCTGTGCCGGGCAAGGCTTCACTGGCAGCAACAGGCGCTGAATCTGCAGATACTTCTATCTCTGTTGATCTGTCCCCGTCACCTGATTTGACAACAGCCAGATGCTTACCGGGACTGACATTGTCAAATGTTGCTTCCCCATTTGCATCCGTAACTGCCTTTACCGGCTCAGAATAAAGCCATACTTCCACTCCTGATAAAGGGTTACCCGCCTCATCAACAACTTTAACTTTTACCTGATATCCCAAAAGCTGAAGTATCTGGTCTTCACTGCTGGTCTCGTGCCCTTCAGCATCTTTTGATTTAATCCGGAAATGCAGCTTCAAACCTGGAGTCAGAAAAGCGTTTTCCAGTTTAAGGCTATGATCCAATGTTAATTTTGCATCTGATGCATTCAGAAAATACTTATCCTGTTCCAGGCCATATTCCACAACAGAATCAGCTTCACCATTAGTTTTCCAGGCTATCGTTGCGCTGCTAACAGAAGCTGTAGCTTTGATATCGCTTATAAGTAATTGAGCTATGTTGTTACCTGGTGAGGCTTTTGTTGAAGATGCTTGAGCAGGTTTAGCAGGTGCACCGCCGGCAACTACATTATAAACACCACCCCGGCTTCCGCCTAAGTTTAGCGAATCAGAACTGTCAGATGCCCGGGGAGCAGCTGAACCGCCGATAAAAGAAACTGCTGCAGAACCGGCGGATTTACCCTTAAATCCGATTGTGGCTACATTTACATCACCGGAAACCGGGTTGATGCTCCCGCGGGAGACTTTAATTATTCCCCCGCCGAAAGATTTTTCCGCCTCTATTGCAAAAGCAGAACCGCCGCTTACCCACGCAACATCTAATTTGTCAGCCGGGTATGACAAATACGCAGAAGCTCCGTTTACCGCATCTCCACCTGTGCTTAATCTTATCTGTACACTAGTCACGCCGCCCGTATAAACAGAGCCTCCTCCCGGAGAAAGATAAAAAGTTGATGCAAAAGATGTTTTAGGCAGAATAAAAAAAATAAAAATAGCAATACTTAAAATAGGTAATAATTTTAAAAATCGTTTCATGGGTTAGTTCCGCTGGGTGTTCCTTCCTGCAGCTTTCCGCTGTCTGTACTGATTGGTGTAGGAGCAACAGAGGCACTTGGCGTGCTGGTTGATCCGGCTAAATTTGGTAATGACGTTGGAGTAGAAGATTGGGTAGGTGCCGGCGTCGGCGTAGCATTTGCCGTAACATAAGCCTGACCCAAAGCAGTGAGCTTCATCGGCCATGAACATATTTTATTGCTTGATTCAAAAAGCGGCGCCATTTGTGAGTTATATCCGCAAGTATCATACCAGAACCATTTCTCAATGTTTAGATTATTATTTACCAGAAATTTTGTAGCAGCCTGCAGAAAATCCACACCGCCGTTTGGGGCATTCCTGGAAACCCCTAATCTGGTTATCCATATCGGTTTATCTTTCCATTCAACAACCTTATCCATATAGCCGCGTAGCTTAGTAAGATAGTTTTCAAAGTCTTCGGAGCCTGACCAGCGATTTTGGTCTGTTGCCAGGTAACGAATACCTAAAGCATCAACCGGCGGTTCGGAATCGAAAAAGCTTTTATAAGATGCTCTGAAACTTTCCAAAAATGACTGCGGACTGTAACCGCTACTGCCATCAAATACAACCGGTGCTCCCATAAGGCCTCCAGGCAAGACTTTGGCTGACGGATCACTGCTTTTAATAAGGGTATAAAACGCGTTATAAATCAATGCATAAGCATCAGAAGATAGAGGCTTCATAAAAGGAGAGGAAGAGCTTTGTTCCCAGCCTGGCGCATCATCAATCATCCATACCGAACCACATCTTTGTAAAACT
Source organism: Candidatus Daviesbacteria bacterium (assembly GCA_016183245.1). Classification (GTDB taxonomy): domain Bacteria; phylum Patescibacteriota; class Microgenomatia; order Daviesbacterales; family UBA10151; genus UBA10151. The sequence continues at coordinate 11,525 of JACPEY010000045.1, read as the reverse complement.
AATTTAGCAATAGCCTGGTTTTGGTCAGGGGAAACTACAGCTGCCTCAACCCCATTATACCATGCAGTTTTCCCGACCCCTTTAACCTGTAAAACAAGGTGAAAATTTGTAATCCCTTCCGGCACTTTACCGTATCCTGTAACATAAGTCCATTTATTCGGTTCAATTTTGCTGGTATCTGCAACTCCAAATTCCCCAAAAGGAGATTCACTGTTTTGAATCGAGAAGTTGACATCTGTTTGGCTGGCTGTTTTGACCCAACCGCCGAATATTACAAACTGTCCCTGTAAAACCTTCTTTTTAAATACCTGAGAGACCTGGCTTAGGTTGCTTTTATTGCTTGATAGTTTTAAGCTAGTTCCTCCACCTGCAGCATTTTTGGATTCTACATCTATGGTGGCAGAACCATCTTCACCAGCTGCTACATTCCATCCGGCAGGGTTTTGTCCGCGTAAACCCTTAAAGTCAACATTGCTTAAATTATCTTCCATCAACAGCCTCATTCCTAAAGGATCTGATTGATTCTGGGCATATCTGCCCAAGATATAGAAGGATTTTTTAGGCCCTAAATTAAAATCATAAGCATCATAAAGTGAAGTCTGTAGCGAAGAAACTGCCTGTTCCAGGTCCCCTCCTGTAAAAACAAACCCACCGCGGTTTGCCGGAACCTGGGTATTACCGCTGCAAGCTGATGCCTGGGATCCCGGCTTGGGATAAAGGCGGTTGAAGATTTTATCACGGAAGGGAAAAGCCAAAGCAACTAACAGGAAAATAATTATACCGGCAACTGAAATGGAGATAATAACCCTGTTATTCCTTTTATACTGATTGAACAACCTTGCTAGAAGCTCACTAGAGTTATCCAGGTTAGGCGGACTGGAATTGTTTAGCATATTTATTTCATCTCCTTCTCATAGAATCATATTGACGTAAGGAAAGTCAATACATCAAAGGTAAATCCCTTTAACGAACCGGCGTTTTGGAAAGCTTAACAGTAAAATTAAGGATCCGGGATTCTTCTTTATAAATTACCGAAAAGGGAATATTTAACAGCGTGGTAATGGTTTTTATCAGATAACTTTCCAGTCCGTTTCCGTTGTCAGGAAGTGTATCAGGAATCTGCTTTTGAGAAGAAATACAACTAACTTCTATCGCAATTGTTTCTGCATCATAGGATACGAGTACATCTACCTTTGGGTTCCTCTCCTTCGTACTCAGAAGTATGGAAAGATCCAGGATTTTTTTCATCAGGAAATTAATCCAGTGAGGCTCTGTAAAAACAGTAAAATATTGACTGGTAAAAGCCAAGGGTATTGGCTGTTTCCCTTCAAAATCAACCGCAGTAAACTTTTCCATAAATTCCTTACTCAGAGAAAAATTCAACGGAACACCTAAACTCTTTGCAAAACCCTTTTCACCCTCAACCGTACGCTGCATTAAATCAGCTGCATCAATCAGGCTAAAGCCTGGTTTTATCCCGTGGTTGGCAATCTGTATCGCAGTTAAAATATCTTCTTCCGTTTTTCCCAACAGTTCAACTTTAGCATCCAGTTGTAAAAGGCTTTTCTCCAAAAGCTCCTTTTTCACTGTTTCCAAAAGCGCTTTATTCCTTTTGATTGCTTCGTCAATATCCTGATAACCTACTGTAGTATGTCCTCCGCCGGCATAGTTTGAAATTATAAAAACAAGCTGGTCTATTTGACCTTCCAAATTCTTTGTCGGATGAATCCTGAGGTTAATTTTCTTTGGTATAGCAGCTCCTTTGGTATATAACAATAGATTGCTTAAAAGATGGGTTGTTCCGCTTCTGATAATTTCCTCAACTTCCAGAAACTCTGCATCAACAACCCTGCTCTGTATATCTTTCAGATTAAGCAATGCAAAAATAGGCTGGCCCCGCGCCTGGTCCGAGCCTATATTTAAAATTTTTACTGCGGCTTCATTTATTGATACTATTCCTAAATTCAAATCCGTAGTAATTACTGCATCAGATAAGCCACCCATAAGCGATTCATCTCTTTTTTTGGTTAACTCAAGCTGTGCTCCCTTTTGTTCAAGTTGTGTAGTAGTAAGTTTAAGTTGACTGCTTAATATTTTAGAAACTGCTTTCTCAAGGTGATAAGTACTTGAAATCAAATTATAAAGCGGCACAATAACAACAAAGGATAAAATGTAAAGGATTGCTGACCAGGGATCGTTTATTAAAATTCCGTATAGCTTGCTGTCAAGCAGGGTGCTTGCTACCAATGCAATTATTGAAAAACCTAAAAAGCCGATAGCAATTCTTACGCCGATCAGGAAACTGGCACTGATGGCAAAGAGGTGAAATAAAATCAAAAACGGGCTGTAAAAACCGCCGCTTGATAAAACCAGCAACTGTAAAAATATTGAAACAAGGAAAGTAAGTGCCAAAGATACTATAAACGGAAGTGATTGTTTGCGGGAAAAGACAAAACGGTGGACAACAATCAAAAGTATTACTATCATTACTCCGATTGATTGTTGTAATAAACTTGCAGGGATCTTATAAAAAACTACTGCTACTGAAATTAAGGAGGAAATAAACAGCACGCCCAACTCTATCAAATTCCGTTTCATGTAGTTATCTCATTGTAATAATGTCTGATGAGGATTTGCAACAACCTGATAGCCAATCAGCAAAACTTGATATATACTTTACTATATGAAAAGTGATCTGGAAATTGCACAGGCGGCGAAATTAGAACCAATTACTGAAATTGCAGCAAAATTAGGATTGTTGGATGAAGAAATCGAACTGTACGGCAGATACAAAGCTAAAGTTTCCCTGGATATCTTAAAAAGATTAAAAAGCAAGAGAAACGGAAAATACATTGATGTGACTGCCATTACCCCGACTCCTTTAGGTGAAGGTAAGACAACTACCACAGTTGGTTTGGGCCAGGCTTTAAATAAAATCGGCAAAAATGCCATAATTTGTATCAGGCAGCCTTCTTTGGGACCGGTTTTTGGAATTAAGGGCGGTGCGGCCGGAGGCGGTTATTCCCAAATTGTACCAATGGAAGATTTTAACCTGCACCTGACCGGTGATATCCATGCTATTGGTTTGGCGCATAACTTACTGGCAGCTTTTATTGATAACCATATTTTTCATGGAAATAAGTTAAACATTGACCCTCAGGCAATAACTTTCCGGAGAGTAGTTGATATTTCTGACAGAGCCCTTCGTAATATCATAATTGGATTAGGTAAAGAAGGAACGCTTAGGGAAACCGGTTATGATATCACTGTTGCTTCGGAGGTGATGGCAATTTTAGCTTTGACCACCGACCTTAAGGATTTACGAAAACGCCTCGGTAAAATTGTTGTCGCTACCACAAAAGATGGTAAGCAGGTTACTTCAGAAGACTTAAAAGCTGCAGGAGCTATGACGGTTTTATTAAAAGATGCCATCAAACCAAACTTAATGCAGACTTTGGAAAATACCCCGGCTTTTATCCATTGCGGTCCGTTTGCCAATATTGCCCACGGCAACAGCTCAATCCTGGCAGACCAGATTGCCTTGAAACTGGGCGATTATGTAGTGACTGAAAGCGGGTTTGGAGCTGATCTGGGTGCTGAAAAATTTATGAATATTAAATGCCGCATTAGCGGCTTAGTGCCTGATGCGGTGGTGGTTGTAGCAACTATCAGGGCTTTGAAAATGCACAGCGGGCGTTTTAAAGTAATTGCGGGCAAACCTTTGGATCCAGGGTTAACTTTGGAAAATCTGGATGCTGTAAAAGAAGGCTGTCAGAACCTGGAAAAACAGATTGAAAACATGAAATACTTCGGAGTTCCGGTGGTAGTTGCAATAAACCGGTTTAGCTTTGATACTGATGCGGAAATTGAACTGGTAAAGAAAATATCACTGGCAGCAGGAGCCCAGGCAGCTTGTGTGAGTGATATCCACAGCAAGGGTGGTGCTGGCGGAAAAGAACTGGCAGAAGCAGTGGCAGAAGCCTGCGAAAAACCAGGCAATTTCAAATTTCTGTATCCTTTAAATATTCCTGTCAAAGAGAAAATTGAAATTATTGCCAGGAAAATTTATGGAGCTCTAGGAGTAGCTTACCTGCCGGCAGCTGAAAAAGCCATAAAATTGTATACGGAAATGGGTTACTCAGACTTACCAATCTGTATGGCCAAAACTCACGAATCACTTTCTCATGAGAAGAGCCTAAAAGGCAGGCCAAAAGGCTTTACTGTTCCTATCAGGGATGTCAGGTTATCAGCAGGTGCAGGCTTCCTTTATCCGATTTTGGGTGAAATGAGGACCATGCCAGGCTTGCCATCAGTTCCAGCCGGTGAAAGAGTTGATATTGACCCTCAAGGCCGAATTGTAGGGTTGTTTTAGTATTTTTCGATTTTCAATAGTAGAAGGCCTTTATGTTATATTGTTTTTATGAAGATAAGCATATTGAAAAAATTACCGGAGGAGCCGATTTCACACAATAACCACATCCTGAAAAAAGTAATGGTTCGAAACGGAGAAATTCCCGGCATTACCCAATTTTCAAAAGCTTATTTCCCTCCCGGTCAAACAGCAGAAGGACATACTCATAAAGATATGTATGAAGTTTTTTTAACAGAAAAAGGATCCGGGATAATGGAGCTTAACGGAAATAAAATTCCCCTGGAACCAGGGATATGCATTACAGTCGAACCGTACGAAGTACATGAGGTAACTAATACCGGAAAAGACGAGTTGATTGTACTGATTTTAGGGATTATTAAAGATTAATTCTGTAATCCCATTCTCACCCACCTGGGGAAAAACTCTCTATTTGTATCGCCAGCTAGAGTCTTAATAAAACCTATTTATAAATATTTATTCCTAAATCTAGATTAACTGTCATTAGAGGCTATTATTTCCTTATTGTTTTTTTGACATTTACGGCCTGTAGTGTATAATAACGCCTTATTATGAGTGGATTCACTGAAATTGCTACATCACGAGGAATGCAAAAATTCTATGGAGTTGTAGCTGAGAAGATTAATGTACCGGCTCATTCTGATTTTGTAAGTCGTCCTATTAAGGTTTTAGATATTTGTGGCGGGATTGGTGCTGTCGGTAAAGCACTTCATCAACAATGCGAAAGCGTAATGGGTAAACTTTCTCCGGAAGATTTTGCTGTATTAGTAGATTATGTCAATATTGATTTGGACGAAGAAGCCTTAAAACAATCTCCTGGCAGGACACGCTGGGAAGATGCAACTTATTTATACGACAGGTTAAGACAAGAGCCGCCTTTTGATTATATCCTAGCCTTAAATCAAAATCCTAATGTTCAAAGATTTTCTTCAACCCAATTAAACCGCATGGGTTTTAAGGATGAATCTCTAGGTAATCCTATTAGAAATAATTTAATGGCTGCACCTCACGCTCAAAGACATTTGGCAGCCAGAGCAACTTTAATTAGCGCTGCTCTTCTTCTACAGGAAGGCAGTCTATATTTATGGAGTGGTTTCATAGGACAAGAAAGTTTTAGCGGTACTGCAAAAGCATCAAAAGAATTAGGTCTCGGCTTGAGAATAGTTGCTGACGAGCGTATTGCGTTAGATGAAGCCACATTAGAAAGCTTTGTCACATATGATACTGGGAAAACTAAGGGTAAATACTTTGCTAGGGTTATGGAAGAATATAGAAAAACTTTTAAACTAGTAACTTTACAAGCAAGGGGTGTGGTAAGCACAGCTGCGGCACAAGCAGCTTTGACTAAAACGCTCCAAGATTTCCGCGATTGGTCAACCTATTGTGAAGTTCAAGATAGATTCTGGAACTAACTTCCTTAATCCCATTTTCCACCTTGGGAAAATCCTCTATTTGTACGCAATGAACCACTTCTATAGCGCCCCCGGAGGGATTCGAACCCCCAACCTAGTGATTAGAATTCACTTGCTCTATCCGTTGAGCCACGGGGGCATTCATTTTTAGTTTTTCTAAAATGCCCAATCTCCACCCTAATATTTTTCTGAATAAACTCTTATCAGAAATAACTATCCTGCATGTTCCCTGATAGGATGGGTTTCTCTTGCCCTTTAGTAAAGTTGGTTTAATGCGGGTTTTATTAAACCTACTTAATGGCACTCTTGTTAAATGAGACCAAAATATTTCTGATTCGTTTTTATCATGAAGAGTCATTATACTCAGAGCAATCCTAAACCTAGTTTCCTGAACTTTGCAGATTTCCCTAAACCATTTCATCATAAATTGAATCATTATAGGATCGGAGTTTGTGAACCCAACCCTTTCTTGGGTTTTATCACCTTCGGCCCAGTAGAGCATTGCGCCCATTAAAAATAAAGTATCAGTAATTTTATCATTCGCTTCATTTCTAGCAACATTAATAATGTATTTAGTAATCTCAATTCTCTTTCTACGATTTGCAAAAGCTCCTATTACTCTACCTCTACATGCTCCAACCTGAATTTTCATCAGCAATCTTTCTTTTTGTTTTTTGGTTAGCTCAATATCTTTAAGCCATACATTTAGAGTACCCTTGGAAAGATTAGGTATTTTTTCTAGAATTTCACTAAAACTAAACCCTTCCTTTCTGAGGTTTCTCGCTAAAATTCTCTCCTCCAATCGTGCTTTCATACTGAAGAATCCGTCCAATATAATATATAATCCGTCTGTTCAGTTGTCAATGTGCGTTTCTTTGAGCTACAGGCGCAAAGTTTAACTTTACTTATTCTACCAATTTAACTTCAATTTAGCAAAACTATTACCCTATAGTTGATTCTAGGTATGAGATATGGTAGAATTAGAACTTCATGGATAATCTTTTTGCAGGGATTAAAAATTTCACTTTAACTGTTGTTGCAGCTTTGACAACTATTGTTCCTGTTGCAATAACTCCCACTCCTGTCCCTACTCCCTTACCAACACCCTCTGAAAATATTGTGGTAAGGTCCGGGGAATATTCCTATTCCGGCTATACCTTAAAATATACCCTTAATATCCCTAAAAAAGGCGGGGCAGTAACAGGTAACTTATCAGGGGTTTGCGAAGGTCCGATCACCGGTAACTATGACGGCAAAGAAGGCGGAAAAGCAGCTGGAGAAGCACAGGCAAATTGCAGGATTGCTGTTTTTACCTACAACCTTAAAGCAACTTATGATGCCAATTTATACTTAAAACAAGGCAAAGTAGACGTTAACTGGGCAGGAGAAATTCCTTATACTTCCAACAAAGGCTCATTTACTGTAAATTTTGATCCGGTATAATATCCTGAGGTTTTCCCATTGTCTGTAAGTATATAATTAATTTTTTCAATCCCTCTTCCAAATTAACTTTAGGTTCCCAGCCTAACTTTTCCCTTGCTTTTTGAATATCAGGGCAGCGCCTTAAAGGATCATCAGCCGGCAATTTTTCCACAAGAGTTGCTTCAGAGCTTGCCCCGGTTAATCTTTTGACCGTTTCAGCAAGCTCTAAAACCGTAAATTCATCAGGATTTCCTAAATTATATGCTTCCCCGCTGGTCCCCTTTTCCATTGCGGCAATAAGTCCGTCAACCAGGTCTGAAACAAACATAAAAGACCTTGTTTGTTTACCATCCCCAAAAACGGGAAATGGTTTATTTTGTAAAGCTGCCATCACAAATTCAATCACAACTCTGCCGTCCCGGGCCATCCTGGGACCGTAAGTATTAAAAATCCGCACCATTGTTGCATTCAATTTATTATAACGAACATAAGCAGAGGTGATTGTTTCCCCAAACCTTTTTGACTCATCATAAACAGAACGCGGCCCCATTGTCGAAACATTACCATAATAACTTTCTTTTTGAGGGTGTTCTAAAGGATTTCCATATACCTCAGAAGTTGAGGCATATAAAAATTTTGCTCCCCGTTTGAGTGTTTCCTCGCATAAGTTCCATGTCCCCAAACTATTAACCTGCATAGTTTCAAAAGGCAAAGCCATATAACTTTGGGGGTTATTTTTATTAGGCGAGGCAGGAGAAGCAAGGTGATAAAGCCCGTCAAAATCCAAATCTTCCGGAAAAGCATCTGTTGCATCAGCTTCTACAAATTGGAAATTTTCACTATTTTGAAGATGAGAAATATTTTCAATATTTCCGGTCAAAAGGTTATCAATACAAATAACCTGATCTCCTTTCTCAATTAATTTATCACAAAGGTGAGATCCTAAAAAACCGGCTCCTCCTGTAACTATTACTCTCATGAATTAAATATACTACTTTTTTATGTAATTAACTACAGACTTATAGTTTTTGCATGATTGTGTTAGAATGTTTATCAATATGATCTATAAAAGAACAAAAATTGTTGCAACTATCGGACCGGCCTCGAGTTCTCCGGGCATTATTAAAGCCCTGATTAGGGCCGGGTTAAATGTTGCCAGACTAAACTTCTCACACGGCACACATGAAGAAAAAAAAGAACAAATTCAAAACATCAAAAGGATTTCAAAAGAACTTAACAGGCCTGTTGCCATAATGGTAGATCTGCAGGGACCGAAACTGCGCCTGGGCGCTCTGGACGGAACCCGGAAGATTAAAAAAGGCGATACGATATCTTTGAGTATAAATCCTTTAAAATCCGAAATCCCCATGCAGTTTGACTTGTCCCCGTATGTTTCAAAGGATGAAAGAATATTTTTAAACGACGGCTCAGTTGAACTTAAAATTGTAAAAATAAGTGGCAAAACAATACAAGCACGTGCTCAAAATGACGGCACAATTTCATCAAACAAAGGCGTTAATATCCCGGATACTATCATCAAAAATAACTCGTTTACAAAAAAAGATAAAAAAGACCTGGAATTTATATTAAAAGAAGGCATAGATTACGTAGCCTTATCTTTTGTGCAAACTGCCCAGGACTTAAAAGCTGTAAAAGATATCATTAAAAAAAATAATTCTCAGGTCAAAATCGTTTCCAAAATTGAAAAAAGGCTGGCGGTTGCTAACCTGGAAGAAATTATAAAAGCAACTGATGCAATTATGGTGGCAAGGGGTGATTTAGGAATTGAAATGAAAGCCTCAGAAGTCCCCTTGGCCCAGCAAAAAATTATCAATCTTGCCAGGCAGTTTCAGAAACCGGTTATTATTGCTACCCATATGCTTGAATCTATGGTTTACAACCCCAGGCCAACCAGGGCTGAAACTTCTGATGTGGCCCACGCTGTTTTAAATCAGGTAGATGCAGTTATGTTATCTGCAGAAACTGCCATGGGAAATTATCCTGTGGAAGCAGTAAAAACCATGAACGAAATTATCCTCTCTGTTGAAGAACAGACAGAATACAAAAATCTTATTCAAATTAACTGGCAGAATATTCCTCAGACCCGAAGGTCTGTAAGCGCCATAGTCGCAGCAGCAGCTTCTATAGCCTTCAGGATCGGTGCTAAAACAATTGTAGTTGCAACAACTTCAGGAAATACCGCTAAAATTTTAGCCTCTTTCAGACCTGAAGCTCAAATTATTGCCACTACTTATAACACACCTGTAAGAAATCAACTGCAGCTTGTATGGGGTGTTGAATGTTTTATAACTGAATTTACCCAAAACTATAATGCTTTCTGGAAACAGATCACTGATACTATAAATAAAAATAAAATAGCTTGCAGGGGAGATAATGTTGTAATTATCAGCGGGTCTTTAATAGGAGTAAGCGGAACAACAGATACAATCAAGGTAGTCACAATCTAGGAAGTTAATAAAATTCCGCGCTGCAGGGTAAATTCTCCGTATTTATTGTTAATTGCATCAATACTTTTAATAATTGTCTCCTCTTTTTTTGTTTCAGGCAGCAAGCTTAAATTCTGAGGCAGGGTTGGTTTAAGATTAGAAATAGAAACACCTATCATCCGAATCTTTTCATGATTCCATAAACTATGGAAAATTCTCCAGGCAGCCTGGAAAATATCCAGGCCATCATTGGTATAAAGAATAGTTGTCTGCATGCCTTGCCCGACGAACTCACCTTCCAGGCCGCACCTCAATCCCACCTCCGAGGTAGAAACGTATTGACACCTAGGGTTTAGTGCTAACCTATACCAGCAATGAACAGTTTTTCCCGCCAGCTTTTTGCCCCTTAACCTTCTGGCTATCAACTCTGTTAATTTCAAAAGTATCTGTTTAATTTCAACCAGATCATCCGTATCATGGTCTATAGTATGCCTGTGCCCGACACTTTTAATTTCTTCTTTTTCATAAAAAGGCACAACTTTTGAGCAATCGATCCCCCGGGCCATGTTATATAAAACTTGCCCGTAACTTTTGAAAGAAGCCAGCAAACTTTCCAAAGGGACTTGCCGCAGTGCTGAAAAACTAAAAATTCCTAAATTATTCAGCCTCTTTTTAATCCTGGGTCCAATACCGCAAATTTCATCCAGCTCAATAGAATCCAAAACGTTTATAGCTTCTTCCTGGTTTGGAATAACTACTAAACCATCAGGTTTTTGTAAAGAGCCGGCAAGCTTGGCCATCAATTTATTGTAGGAAATACCAATGGAACAGGTGACAACTTCACCAATTTCCTGTTTAATACGTCTTTTGATAACTAAGGCAATTTCTATAGCCTGCGTGAAGTTGTCATCCTGAGCGACCGAAGGGAGTCGAAGGATCTCCAAAAAACATTCATCTATTGAAAACGCCTCCAGATATGGACTGTAATCCTTCAGGATGTTCAAAAAACGCTTGGTAGTCTCTAAATACTTATCAGAATCCCCGGGTACTAAAATAATTTTAGGGCAAAGCTTTCTGGCTTCCCAAACCTGCATGCCGGTTTTGACCCCAAACCTTTTGGCCTCTACGGAAGCTGCTCCCAGTACTGTTCTTTTTACCCTGTCCCCGCCTACCTCGCAAGCGAGAGCGTTGCGGGCAGGCCCGCCTATTACCCCAACCGGTTTACCTCTTAACCTGGGATTTGCCTGCTGTTCCACAGTTGCAAAATAGGAATTAAAATCAATATGAAGGATGAGGCGATGCTTTCTTGTTCGAGCGAACATAGTGAGTCGAGAACTACAACTTAAATTTATCAATTAATATCTTTTGTTTCTTTTCCTGATTCCAACCTTTTATCTGTTGTTCTCTGGCTCTTGCCTGCTGATAATCTGTATGCTCCTCATAAAAAACTAAGGACTTAACACCGTGTCTTGCTGTATATTTTCCACCCAGTCCGGACATATGCTGCTCCAGTCTGATTTCCGGCTTCCATGTTATACCTGTGTAATAAGTTTCATCTAAACATTCAATTATATAAACATACCACTTCCATTGTTTCTTCATAATTAGATGTACTTCTCCATTCGTCGCTTCGCGACTCAGTCGAAGAATAAATATTCTTGTTCGACCAAAGTGAAAAACTGCACTAATGCACCTTCTCTATCCGTCACTTTGTTCCTCTTACTCTTCCTCAACCATCTCCAACACCCAATTCATTTTATTGGTATCCAGTTTCAGTCTATAAAAATTCCCTCCTGAACTTAGGGAAAAATGATAAAAGGTGGTATCCCCAAATTTAGAGGTGTGAATCAAATT
>JACPEY010000009.1 GCA_016183245.1 Candidatus Daviesbacteria bacterium | reverse complement strand
AGCCCGGCCAAACAACCCTCTGCTATGGAAGGTGCTTTTGAAGGAAGAAGCGGAACCCAGGGCGGCGGCACAGCCAACCTCTCCAACCAAGCTGTAGGATAACCACTATACGTCATCCTGACCCGCCTCTCAGCCGGAGGCAGTGATGGCGGGGAAGGATCTCTCAACTCGTTTGAGTTTATTTTCACGATCAGTTGGTATACAATACAACTGCCAGGGCAGTTAGCTCAGCTGGTATGAGCGCGTCTTTGACGTAGACGAGGTCACAGGTTCGATCCCTGTACTGCCCACCATTGACAAAATAGATACGCACATGCTAAGCTTTATTATAATGAATAAATTTTCTCAAACTTGCAGCACTACAACTACTACCCTTAACAAGGGAGGTTTTGTGGTGTAATTTTTGAGTAAAATTTGCACTGAATCAAGCCTCCCGACAGGGAGGTTTTTTTGTGCAAATTTTTAGAAAGGATAATTTATGAAAACGGATTTTTACAATGAAGAGAAAGCAGCAGAAATAAGAGCTTCTCGTGAACAAAGCCCTGAGAATCAAGCTCGTAAAAGAGCTGCTTTTGTATATGCTGCTTTGCAGACGTTTTCGAAAGGTATACACAATAGTGGCAATATATTAGAGCGCCTTGTGGCTGCAAAAATATTAGAAGGACAACCACTTTCTTTGACCGCCTTTTGGGGAGTAGGTGGTAAAAGGTCATTAAATACCGAGGATGAAAAATTGCTATCTGAGTATGAAAAGATGCGCGAGTCAATTCAAACTATCTATCCGCAAGGAGCAAATATTCAACTCTTATTGGCAGACAAGCATGGTTTTTTTAATAAATTTACCGGACCACAAGTCTATGAATATCTGGTAAGAATTCAAGACCAAGCAAACAAAAGAGGAATTAATACTATTTGGCTTAGTGACTTATATCGCCAGTGGAATCTTGTAATACCAGATAGTAGAAACCTTATAGATGAACCACCTTCTTACGGATGGCTTTGGCATAATCCTAAATATTTCCGCCAACATGCCCAATTAGTACAGTCTGCAGGAAAACACCATCAATCGGAAGAAGATCCAGAACAAGTTGCTTATCACTATGCAGTCATGCGTCTTCAGGAAGCCCCATTCTTGGCAAAAACTTTTCCGGATACTATATTGTTGATCAACTCAAGCAAGGATTTGGCTAAACTTTTACTGCCTCAAGATTTACCGCACCTTTATCTTAGAGTATCGCCAGTTTGGTTTGAGGAGGCAAAATAATGAAAAAAATAACTTCTATTTGGATTCAGGAACTTACATGGGAAGAAGTAGCAGAATATCTTAAGAAAAATGATATTGTCATTATACCTACAGGCAGCACTGAAGAACATGGACCTGCAGGTCCATTAGGAGTTGATACTTATGCTGCAATCGCGCTTGCAGAAGATGCAGCTAAAAAAACAGGTGTTTTAGTAACTCCGCCAGTTTGGTTTGGAGATTCCAGCCATCACGGCGGTTTTGCCGGCACTATCTCTCTTCGTCCACAAACGCTAATTGCTGTTATCTCAGATATGGCAAGAAGTCTTGCCCGGGCAGGATTTAAGAAAATAATAATAATTAATGGTCACAAAGCAGCAAATCTACCTGCTCTTCTTACTGCTGTAAAAGAATTACACGAGTATGAATTACCGGATATCTTTTTTGCTGTAATTGATCCTTGGAAGATAGCAAGAAAGATTTCTTCAGAGTTAAAAGAAACAAATGAGCATCATTCCGGGGAATTAGAGATATCTCACGTCTGGTATAAATATCCTCATCTGATTAAAAGAAAGAAACTGACTAAAAACAAAATTAATTTCAGAAAAATTTTTGGGAAATATTCAAATGATGATTTGTTTGGTCCTGCAGAGGAAATAATTGATATGCCGTGGAATAGTTTTGAACAAAAAGCTTTTGCTCCTTCAGGATCCTTTTCAGCCTCAGTTAAAGCTTCTCCCAAAAAAGGTAAGATTTACCACGATTATATGGTAAATATTATTGTTGATTATATTAAGTGGCTTAAAACCTATAAGGGAGTAATTGGGAGGGTCAAAAAATCCTAGAAATTTGATATAGTACAGCTATGGACAAAAAGATCGATCAAGATAGACTAAATAATTTAAGACACTCGTGTGCCCATCTTCTGGCAGCAGCTGTAAAACAGCTTTGGCCGGGTACTCATAATGCCATAGGTCCTGCAATAGAGAATGGTTTTTATCAGGATTTTGACTTCGGAGCAATGAAGATTTCAGAAGAGGACTTGCCGGAAATTGAGAAAAAAATGCAGGAAATGGTTCAAAACTGGGGACCGTTTCAAACAAAAGAGGTTGCCGTAGACCAGGCCAAAAAAGATTTTGCCGACAATCCTTATAAACTTGAACTTATCGAAGAATTTGCCAAAGAAGGCAAAACAATTACGGAAAATAATCCTGGAAATTTTTTGGACCTTTGCAAAGGCGGACACACCGAAGGAGAACCTAAAGAAGAATTAAAATATTTTAAACTGCTCTCGGTTGCCGGTGCTTATTGGCGCGGTAGCGAGAAAAATAAAATGCTGACCAGGATTTATGGCACCTGTTTTCCAACAAAAGAGGAATTAGATGAGCACTTAAAAATGCTGGAGGAGGCCAAAAAAAGAGACCACAGAAAACTGGGAAAAGAGCTTGATCTTTTTGTCATTTCCGATCTGGTGGGGGCCGGATTGCCAATGTTTACCCCTAAAGGCACAATTATAAGAGATGAACTCCTGAAGTTTTCAGAAAACCTTCAACTTTCTGCAGGCTATCAACGAATCTGGACGCCTCATATTACCAAAACAGACCTTTATAAAAAATCCGGCCACTGGGATAAGTTTGGAGAAGAATTATTTCTTGTACAGAGCCAGGAAACAGAAGGTCAATTTGTTCTAAAACCGATGAACTGCCCTCATGCTATACAAATATATTCTTCCAGAATCAGAAGCTACAAAGATTTACCCTTAAGATATATGGAAACAGGTACAGTTTATCGGGATGAAAAAACCGGCGAAATGCTGGGAATTTCAAGAGTCAGATCTATTACACAGGATGATGCTCACATCTTCTGTAGAATGGATCAAATTGAGGAAGAATTCAGAAAAATAATGGATATGGTAAGAAGTATGTACAAAGCTTTAGGAATGGAGTTTAAAGCAAGGCTTTCTTTTAGAGATTCTTCTGATAAATTCTTAGGCGAACAAAAAGACTGGGAACAAGCACAAGAAATACTTACAAAAGTAGCAAAAGATTTAAATCTTGAATATTATATTGCAGAAGGAGAAGCTGCTTTTTACGGCCCCAAGATAGACATTTTAGTTACAGACAGTTTGGGCCGTGAGTGGCAATGTGCTACTGAACAGCTTGATTTTGTTATGCCTCAACGTTTTGGTTTAACATATACTGAAAAAGATGGCAGTCAAACAACTCCCTTCATGGTTCACAAAGCTATACTGGGATCTATTGAAAGATTTCTTTCAGTATATATAGAACATACCGGCGGGACTTTTCCGGTCTGGCTTGCTCCAATCCAAGTACAAATTATACCCATTGCAGACCGGCATCAGGGATATGGACAAAAAGTACTCGAACAATTGAAAAGCTCAATCATCAGGGCAGAAATAGACAGCAGGCAGGAAACCATGCAGGCCAAAATCCGTGACGCCCAGTCCCAAAAAATTCCCTATATGCTTATTGTTGGAGACAGGGAAGAAAAAGAAAATACTGTTGCAATAAGAACCCGGGCAGGACAAAACCTGGGGGCGCTACCGCTGGAAGAGTTTTTAACAAAAATTAAATCAGACATTGAACTTAAGTCATCTTAAGCAAAATGGTGAGTGAAATCGAACCATTGAATCTAAAGCATGATTTGTGTTAATATCTAATAAATTTATGAGGGAGGCTCTTTAGCTGGCCAAGTTCTATCGTCTTAACGAACATATCCAAGCTCCGCAGCTCAGGGTAATTGATTCCAAAGGGGAACAATTAGGAGTCTTATCCCGCTCTGATGCTTTGGCAAAAGCCAAGGAGTCAGGACAGGATTTGATAGAAATTGCCGCGAGTGCCCAGCCGCCCGTTGCCAAAATAGCTGATTTTCAAAAATTCAGGTATGAGGAGAATAAAAAGGAAAGGGCATCTAAGAAAGGCGCGTCTGCAGGAGAGTTAAAAGAGTTATGGCTTTCTCCCAGAATAGCTGATCATGACCTTAAAGTCAGGCTGGCCCGTACGGAAGAATTTCTAAAAAACGGGCACAAAGTAAAATTGACAGTGAAGTTTAAAGGCAGGGAGATGGCTCATCAGGATATAGGGTATAAAGTCCTGCAAGAGGCATTAACACTTTTAGGAGAAAAGGTAGCTGTAGAGAAAGATCCTAAAATGGAAGGAAGAAAACTGTCTATGATTGTAGGAAAAGGAAAAGGAGGGCATAATGCCGAAACAAAAAACGAACAAGTCAGTACTTAAAAGAATAAAGGTTACCTCAAAGGGTAAAATTTTGAGGAAGCATCAATTTGGTTCAGGACACTTAAAAAGGAATAAAAGCAAAAATGCTCTAAACCGGCAGAAAAAAACCAGTACCTTTTTTATAGGAGAAGCAAGGAGGCTCAGAAAAATAATCGGGCTTTAATATTATGGCTAGAGTTAAACGCGGTGTTGTAACACACAGAAAACATAAAAAAGTCCTGGAACTTACAAAAGGCCACAGGGGCGGCAGAAGTAAACTCATAAAAGAGGCAAAATCATCACTGCTGCATGCAGGCCAATATGCTTTTGCGGGCAGGAAGCTTCGAAAAAGAAACATGAGAAGGCTTTGGATTATTCAGCTTGGGAATGCAGTCAGAAATGAAGGTCTCAGCTATTCCAAATTTATTGCCGGTTTAAGGTCCAAAAAAATAAATCTTGACAGAAAGATTCTGGCAGAACTGGCAGTTCATAATTCGGATGACTTTAAAAAAATCATTGCAGAGGTTAAATAATAGCAAATTTCCAGTCTTCTTTTTGCTTGTCATTGCGAGGAGTGAACAAAGTGAGCGACGAAGCAATCTCCCAAGTTAATCAGCTGATTTAGGTGGAAGATTCCTCACTATGTTCGGAATGACATTTTTTTATGAAAAAAATTATCCTGGCAGTCGGCGCCCACCCTGATGATATTGATATCTCTTGTGCCGGCACTGTAGCCAAATATATTGCCGAAGGCACAGAAGTATACTACTTAGTTCTTACTAATGGCAGCAAAGGCTCTGAAAATCTTAAAATTTCCACCAAAGTCCTTATTAAATTAAGGAAAAAAGAACAGCAAAAATCAGCTGATTTTTTAGGGGTTAAAAAAGTATTTTTCTTAAATTTTGTAGACGGAGAGTTGCAAAATACACCAGCTCTAAGAAAACAAATAGTCAAAATTATCCGCAGAGTAAAACCTACAACAGTTATTTGCTGGGATCCTACCCTTTTTTATGATGAAACGCTCAATATGGTCAATCACCCTGACCACAGGATCGGAGCAGAAGCTGTAATAGATTCTGTCTATCCTTTTGCCAGAAATGCCAGGACTTTCCCGGAGCTTTTGAAAGAAGGCTTAAAACCTCATGTAGTGGAAGAATTATTAATATTCAATTTCAGCAAAGCGAATTATTTTGTGGATATCAGCAAAACTATTGGTAAAAAAATTGAGGCTATCTCTTGTCATAAAAGTCAATTTGCAGATATTGCAAAATTTGCTGAAAGAATAAAAATGATGACCGGACTAATGGGCCAAAAGGCTAAACCTCCGGTACAATATGCCGAAGGCTTCATCCAAATCATTCTTCGTAAACCTGCATAATTGTGCTAAAATCAAAGTCGTGAGGATCTAAAGACATGGAAGAGAAAATTTCTCAAATTCAAAAAGAATATTTAGAAGAGATTCAAAAAGCTCAGAGTTTAAAAGAACTGGATGGGATTTTTCTGGAGCTTTTTGGAAAAAACGGGGTTGTGAATAAACTTTCAGAAGAATTCCCCAAAGTCCCCAAAGAAGAACGCCCTAAAATAGGCCCGCTTTTTAATCAAATCAAATCAGGGTTGGAGAAAGAAATTGAAGATAAAAGAGAAAAAATCAGGGAAGCTGGCTACCAGAAATTAGATGAAGAAAAACTTGATTTTTCCAAATCTACTCAAATAAAACCCAGAAAAGGCCGACTGCATCCTGTAACTAAACTGGAAAAAGAAATAGTTAACCTATTTACCAAATTAGGTTTTTCTCAATTTAGCGCCCCTCACATAGATTCTGAAGAGTATAATTTTGAGCTTTTAAATATCCCCAAAGGCCATCCTGCCAGGGATTTATGGGATACCCTTTATATAGATACCCATAATTTAAAGGCAACTCCCGGAGAATTGCTGCTTAGAACCCATACCTCCAATGCCCAGGTCTGGATTATGAGGGAACTTAAGCCTCCTGTCAGGATGATGATTATTGACAGGTGTTTCAGGTATGAAAACCTTGACGCAAGGCACGAACATACCCTGGACCAGTTTGAAATTGTCTATATTGATAAAGGGGTTAGCATGGCAAATCTGCAGTATCTTTCCGAATATTTTTTTAAAGGAATTTTGGGGGCAGATATTAAAGCAAGGCTGCGGCCAAAATATTACCCGTTTGTTGAACCCGGAGCCGGGGTAGACGGCCTTTGTATTTTTTGTAAAGGAAAGGGTTGTAAAGTTTGCGGCGGTATGGGCTGGCTGGAACTGGCAGGTGCTGGCATGATCCACCCGAAGGTTTTGGAAAACGGGGGAATCGACCCTTCAGTTTATTCAGGCATTGCCTGGGGAGTAGGGCCGGAAAGGATGGCAATGCTCAAATACGGCGTAGAAGATATCCGTTTGTTCAAAAGCGGAGATTTGAAACTTTATGAAAGTATCTAAAAACTGGTTAAAAGAATTAGTTGACCTAAAAGTACCAATTGGGGAAATTATAAGGCTTCTTCCTCTTCGTACCATTGGAATAAAAGAAGAAGCATCTGAGTATTTCGAGCTGGATATGAAAGGCTATAACCGGGCAGACCTTTTGTCCATGCGAGGGGTAGCTTATGAAATTGCCGCTATTACAGGTTCAAAAATCTTTTTTTCCGAAGAAGAATGGCAGGATTCCAATCTGCCAAAAACAGATGTCAGAATTGAAGACGAAGCTCTGGCTCCCCTTTATTGCATAGCAAAAATAGAAGGTCTTAAAGTTGAACACTCAAATGAAACATGGGTAAAAAAATTGAACGATAGCGGGATAAGAGCTGTAAATAACGTAGCAGATATTACAAATTTAATAATGCTGGAATATGGTCAACCTATGCATTCTTTTGATGCTCAAAAAGTTAAAGATGCAACCATAATAGTCCGTACAGCAAAAGAGGGTGAAGAGATTATTACTTTAGATGGTAAGACAAGAAGACTTAATACTACAGACCTCTTAATTACAGATCCTGAAAAAGCTGTGGGCATTGCCGGAGTAATGGGAGGACAAAACAGTGAAATTACAAATTCTACTACATCAATATTATTGGAAGCTGCTATTTTTGACCCTATAAATCTTAGAAAAACAGCAACCGGATTAGGATTACAGTCTGAAGCGAGTAAAAGATTTCAGCACGGACTTACCAAAAAAAGGCTTCTTCGAGCCTTTGATGCTGCAATCAAAATGTATGAGGGTTTGGGTGGTAAAGTTAGTGCCATAACTTTGGCCGGTGATTTGGAAGATAAAGAGAAAAAAGTTATCTTAACAAAAAAAAGATTAAACACTATTGCAGGTATAGAGATTGACCCTGAAGACGTCGAGGATTACCTCAAAAGGTTAAATTTTACTGTAATCAAGATTGATGAGGATTGGGAAGTCACAGTACCATATTTTCGACTGGACATTGAAATTGAAGATGATTTAATAGAAGAGGTCGCAAGAATGTATGGGTATGAAAAGATTCCTGCAAAACAGTTGACTGGTAATATTCCAACTCCTGCTCAAAACCCCGTTTTTGAGCTGCTAGACAGCCTTAAACAAACACTTGTAAACGCAGGTCTTATTGAGGTTCAAACCTATTCCTATTATTCAACGGAGGTGTTAAATAACTTAAGTCTGAATACAAAGGGGCTCATTAAAATTCTCAATCCAATGTCAGCTGAAACAGAGTATATGCGAAGTAATTTATGGCCCAATTTATTGGAGGCAACAGCTAAAAATATCCGCAATGGTATTAAAGATGTAACTATCTTCGAAATAGGGAAGACTTACCGGATAAAAGATGGTCAACCAAAAGAAGGCTATCGTTTATCTATCGCTTTAAGCAATGGAACAAATAATCCTCTCGCTGAACTTTCTGTCGTTGCGGAAACTGCATATTCAGTCCACCTGGGGGGTGGACTAGGTAGAACACCTAGGGAATATTTTCATCCCACCAGGTTTGCTGGTTTGGAAAAAGATGGTAAGGAGATTGGCTGGATCGGAGAAGTCCATCCCAGAATTGTGAATAAATTTGGAATTGAACAAAGAATAGCTGTTTTGGAAATAGAGCTATAATGCAACTGTGACACCAATACTGGTAGAGAAAACTCCGCCGTTATTATCTTCCAAGGTCACTGTAATTGTATGCGATCCTTTATCCCCTTGAGGAAATTCCACATGAAGCGCAAAGGGTTCAGCAGTTTGGGTAGATTTTTGCGCCCCATCCACCAGCCAGGTAATTTTCTTCACTCCTGCAGGAGAATTAGCCCTGGCCAAAACATCAAACACGCGGGGAACATTAGCACCATTTCCGACGTTAACAATTTCTATCACTCCGCCGCCTCCGGAGGTAAAACCAGGAATACCTGCACAGCCTTTGGTTGCCCCTACCAGTCTTGCATCCGGCGCAGTTACCACCCATTCATCTATGCCTTTTTGCCACTTATCCGCTCCTGTCGGATCATCCTCTTTCAAAACTACCACATCCTTTTCTTCATTATCCTCATTATCATTTGCTAACCTGTGAGGGTTGCTTTTACAAACTTTTTGCCTCTGATAAGCACCTGATTCACCTTTAGGCTCTGTACCTGTTATAAAATATTCTTTTCGGGTAGGTGAACCGGGGTGGGGCTTGCCGGTCATTAAACCGTCCACTTCTGCCTGTATCACATTATCAGGCTTTTCAAATGACTCATTAGGCTTATCCTTTAAAGCATCTCTCATAATTTTATTCCAAATAGGGGAAGCGCCTGTTACGCCTGAAGCAACTACCGGACTCATCACGCTATTATCATTATTTCCAACCCAAACTCCCACTACCACAGCTGGTGTATATCCCACGGTCCAATTATCCCTTTTTTCATCGGTTGTTCCGGTTTTGACTGCCACAGTCTTACCTGGGATCACCAGAACCGAATTTGAGCCAAATGCGGCTGTTCTGGCACCATTATCTGAAAGGATATCGGAAATAATAAAAGCAATACCCTGATCCAACACTTTTCTTCCGTCCGGCTGGTGATATTCAAAAAGGGTTTTACCTTTGCTGTCTGTAACTTTAAGGATTGAAACCGGATCAAGTTGACGGCCCTGATTGGCAAAAACAGAATATGCTGATACAAGATCTAATAATCTGACCTCGCGCCCTCCCAGCACCAGACTTAAACCTACTGAATTAACATTTTCTTCTGTCGGCTCCCAAGTCGATAATCCCATCCGAAAACCCAGCTCCATTGCATCCTTTACTCCCACTAAAGCTAAATTTTTCACAGCCGGAATATTGTAAGAATTCCCCAAAGCATACCGCATCTGAGTAGGACCGCGGAATTGACCGTCATAATTTACCGGAATATATGAGGGTTTATCACCTCCGGGAAATTCCGTTTTAACATCCATATAAGCCTGGTTTGCTGTATAACCTTTTTCTAAAGCCTTGGAATAAGCAATTGGCTTAGTAGCTGAACCAGGCTGTCTGGGAGAAATAGCCACGTTTACATTAGGTTCAAAAGTGCAGGTTGCTCCTTCATTACAGCCTTCAGGTTTTGAATCCTCGAAATAATCCTTGCTGCCCACCATTGCCAAAATTTGGCCGGTTTTAGGGTCTAATACCACTGCTGCGCCATTACCGACTTTAGCGCTGGCTAAATCATCCACTTCCTTTTTAACTATCTCTTCTGCTTTTTTTTGCAAGTCATAATCCAAAGTCGTAGTTACCCGCAAGCCGCCGCTTTCTACCATTTTGTCTCCGAATTGCTCAATTAATTTTTGTTTGACATACAAGACAAAGTGAGGAGCTTTAAAACCCTGTTCGCTTTGGCCAGTCCGATAAGTCAGTTCTTCATTTTCTGCTTTCTTTGCCTGATCCACTGTAATATACTTATCTTCTACCATTCTTCTCAGTACTTCTTTCTGTCTGGCTTTGGCAAGTTCAGGATGGGTTCCATATGGAGAATAAACAGAAGGCCTTTGAGGCAGTCCGGCGAGCAAAGCAGCCTGAGCCAAATCCAATTCCTTTGCTGATTTTCCAAAATACAAATTTGCAGCAGCCTCAATGCCGTAAGCTGTGCCTCCATAAGGAATTTCATTCAAATACATCTCCAAAATCTGATCCTTACTGTAAGAACGTTCCACACCAATAGCCAATATAAATTCTTTAAGCTTCCTGGTTAAAGTCCGCTCACCTGAAAGCAGAGCATTTTTAACCAGCTGTTGAGTAAGTGTTGATCCGCCTTCAACCCTGCGGTGCACAATAAGTTCAAACACAGAACGCGCTATCCCTATAACAGAAAAACCCTTGTGTTTATAAAAATCCTTATCTTCTATAGCAATTGTTGCCTCTTTTATATACTGCGGAATTTCAGGAAGTTTTACCGGAGTCCTATTCTGGTTTTGATAAATGTCATAAAGCAATTCACCATTTTTATCAAAAATTTTAGTAGCAGCAGCAATATCGCGGTTTGATAAATCCGAGGGGTTGGGGATTTGGGTAGCAAAGAAAATAATAGCTGCAAAAAGCAGAAGTAAAAACCCTACCACAATAATAAGTATGCTGGTAGATAAATGGGACAAAAATTTAAATTTCCAGATATTCCTGCTTTCTCTTCTTGCTTTCCACGAACCAGGAGTCATATCCAGAGATTATACCAACTCTTAGAGCTCATTGCTAATTTAGATAAAAATGATAAAAATAGCAATCGCCTTAGAAATTAGGTATAATTTATCAGACCGGAGGTGGCAGAGCGGCCAATCGCAGTTGACTGTAAATCAACCGGGTTTTCCCTACGGAGGTTCGAATCCTCCCCTCCGGACACTTTATCTCTTATATTCCAAGAATTTAGAGGATCTTTTGACTAATTTGGCAGTGTAGACAATTGTCCGCATTTCTCCGTCTCCCTCAATTTCATTTGAACCTGAAAGCCTTTGGTACTCCCGTAAATAATCAGACAAACCTTCTTTAAGCTCTTTTTGTTGGGATTTTACAGCCTTTAATTTATTAGATAGATCAGCTGCATCAGGCCTTTTCATTATCTCTTTTTTGGTATTTGATTTTATCCTGGCTGCTTCTTTGGCTAACTTTTCATGCTCCTGATAAGTTTCATCATTTGCCAAAATGTCATCCAGCATGTCTTTGTACTTTGAACCTTCTTCCCCAAGTTCATCAATCTGCGCCATATGCGTTTTAATCATTTCCTCAATTTTTAAAAGCAAAACTGCATCATTATCCATAAGAGTAAATATAATATCCAGAAAAGACTACAAAAAGCAAGGTCTTGATTTTAAAATTAAGAAGCCTATTTATTGGAGGTAAAGTTTTTTAACAAAGTAAATACCCCGATAATCTCTACAACTGCCATCAGTAAATTCAAGCTATCTGTGGATGGGTTAGAGTAACCAAACCCAAACCAGAAATTTATGTTCAGAAATGCTCCGCCAATCAGACCTCCAATCAACATCAGAACCACTAACTTATTTGCCTTGGGGTTTACCAGCAGTAAAAATGCTCCCAATGTAATAGCAATAGCACTCAAGAATTCTCCCCACATTACCAAAAAACCAAATATCTGAGAATTAGGAATAGCCACATTGGTGAGAAAATCTTTGAAAAAAGGATAGGGATTTTTCTCAGCAGTTTTACCTAAAGTTACCCCTAAATTCGAGACAAAATTACCCGAAGCAATCTTCCCTAAACTGCTTTTTAACCAAAGCAGGCCAACAGATATTAATATGAGCAGTAGCGGTTTCATGATTACAATCTAAGTTAAACCGTAAACTATCTATCAACACTTGTCAATACTTCGGTTTCACTCAGTATTGATCCTGAGTATAACCGAATGGATCAAGTCTCTCTCCAGTAACTATTCAGAGCTTCCCAGTAAATTGTCATTCCGAACCTGCCTGCCGGCAGGGCAGGGCAGGCAGGCGTAGTGAGGAATCTCAAGATTAATCTAGAGATCTTTCCCCGCCCTCACTGCCTCCGTCTGAGAGGCGAGTCAAGATGACAAAATCTTTGGGAGAAACTAATGTCTTACTCTCTCCACCTGGTTTGCGGAGTTTCCACCCGGCCGAATTTTTGTCCCAAACGCAAGACAAAAGTCAGCAAGGTGTAATAAAAGATACCGTGATAGTGCTTGGCTGCTTCTACTAAATGCTCAGTGGCCTTTTCCCGGCCAATTCTTTTGGTGGAGCCACCGTGATGGTGGACAAACCGGGCCCGGGAAACAAAATAAGTAGGGATATTAAATTTCTTAAGCCTTCTGGCATATTCAATATCTTCAAAGAAAATAAATGTTCCTTCATCTAAAAGTCCGACTTTTTTAATAATCTTTTGTGGAATCAACAAACAAGCCATCGCCACCCCTTCCACTTTAACCGGTTTTTCACTTTCAGGCTGATACATAAAATAAGATCCCCACTGACCCAAAAAATATTCTTTTAATGCACCGGTAATAGTCGGCAGGTAAAAGGCTGAGTCCTGCCTGCTTAAATCCGGAAATACCAATTTTCCGCCCAAAGCCGCCTGACCGCCAAATGCATCTTCAGTTTTTACCAGCTCTGACAAGGCTCCAGGCAATACTTCAATATCCGAATTGAGCATCAGGTAATATTGCCCCAGAGAGAACCTGATAGTTTTGTTGTAACCTTTAGAAAAACCTTCATTTTCTTTATTTTCCAGATACTTAATTTTGGGCAGGAATTTTTCTATTGCCTTTTTTGCCGGATCAATCAAACCATTATCCAAAACAATTACTTCCATTTTTTCCAGATCAAAACCGGAATTTTTATTAAAAATACTTTCCAGAAGTTTCCTGGTCAAATCAGCTGTATTGTAATTAACTATGCCAATGGATAATTTCAGCGGGTATTCAACATTCCCACTTTCGATGTGGGAAGCTATATTTCCTTTCCCCGTTACCCCCAAATAAAAATCCAAAACTCCTTTTCTTTGAATCGGCCGGCCAAAAATAAACAGTTTTACAGCTTCACGAAGCAAAGCAAATTTAGTCCGGGGGGTGGCATATTTCATTCCAAAAATCAGCCGGTTGCGAGCATGGTAATAATCAGTTATTTTTGAACCGATCCCGGTTGAACGGGAGACTTTGTGATAAATTGAAGTTTTGCCGTTATAGTAAATTTTAAACCCAGCTTCTTTAGCTCTCTTCGCAAAATCACTATCCTCAAAATATAGGAAATACTTCTCATCTAATCCACCCTTGTCCTCCATAGCTTTAGCGAAGGAGGATAATACTTCTTTTCTAACCAATACGCAGGCTCCGGAGAAAATCTCTGTTTCTTCTGCGCTATCATATTGCCCGCTGTCTACCTCATCTAATCCGCGGTGCTTTGAACCAATATTATCCCAATCAAATTTACCTCCTGCATACCAGATAACTTTACCCAGATCATCTTTTCTGTATCTCTCTTTATGAAATTCAAAACCCGGGGCAAAATAGATCTTAGGAGAAACAAGGCCTATTTTAGGATCGGATTTTGCAGTCTTTAAAAGCATATGCACTAAATCAGGGTCTTTGATAATACAGTCATTATTAATAAGCAAAAAATAATCAGCTCCCCAGATTTTGGCATATTCCAAACCTTTATTAAAACCTCCGGCAAAACCCAAATTAGCTCCGGTTTGCAAAATATCCACCTCAGGAAACTGCTTGTGTATTGCCGATACGCTCCCGTCTCCTGACCCATTATCTACAACAAGAGTTAGTAGTTGACTCGCCTCGCTTCGCGGGCGAAGCGGGTAGTTAGTAGTTGGTAGTTTGGAAAGCGACCTAAGAAGTTCCAATGTATCCTTTTTGCCATTATAATTTAGTGTAATTACTGCAACTTTATCCATAATTCTTACTTTTATACCACCTTCAATCCTTCCATATAAATCCTGGCTCTTTTGGTTTTTCCTAAAACGCAAAAAGCTGCTATTCTTAAAATAAGTCCCTTAATCAAAAATAATTTAACCGGCAGATATAAAAAATTGTAGTGTTTTTGAAGATAGTATCTAATACCCTTCAGTTCGTTTAAAAAACTAGGGCTTAAGTCAAAATTAGTAGAAGCCCCGTGCAAATGTACTACTGAAACCTGCGGCACATACCAGATCTTGTATTTTTTATCCTTAATTCTTTTGCACCATTCCACCTCTTCCATATGCATAAATAATTTTTCATCAAAACCACCCGTGCTGTCAAAAATTTTACGCTTTAACATAAAAAAAGCCCCCATGATCCAACCCACTTTGTGAGCCTTAGAAAAATATTTCTTGTCCCTGGGATGGAAAGGGGACAAGAAACTACTTACTAAGGGAAACACGCCCAATCCTAAAATCCAGGAAATTATATTTAAAGGATTTGGCAAATTACCTGCACTGGGCTGTAAAGCACCGTTGGCATACTTTAACTTTGCACCCAGCGCGTCACAATTTAAGTTAACCCTGAAATAAGCCAGGGCTTTATACAAACTTTCCTCTTCCAGATAAACATCAGAATTTAAAAGTAAAATATACGGGGTTTTTACTTTTTTCATCATTAAATTATTGCCTTTGGAAAAGCCAAGATTTTCCTTTGAAACAATCAATTTCACCCAGGGATGCCCGGATTTGATCAGCCCGACAGACCCGTCAGAAGACCCGTTGTCCAACACAATTACCCTAATCTTATTCTTTAATCTGCCCTCGCAATAAGCCTTAGCAACCTTTAGCTTATCTAAACACCTGCCGGTAACATCTTTGGTATTAAAACTCAAAATTATCACTGTCAAATCCAAATTAGACATAATATTGTCATCCTGAACG
Source organism: Candidatus Daviesbacteria bacterium (assembly GCA_016183245.1). Classification (GTDB taxonomy): domain Bacteria; phylum Patescibacteriota; class Microgenomatia; order Daviesbacterales; family UBA10151; genus UBA10151. The sequence goes on along the minus strand of JACPEY010000009.1, from coordinate 7,086 downwards.
TAGTGAAGGATCTCTAGATTAAATTAACTGCAAGATCCTTTACGTTAGGATTTAATTCCCTTATTAAATCAATTTTCTTTTGTCTCGTCCAACCTTTAATTTTTTTCTCCATTTCTATTGCTTCTTCTGGCTTATTAAACTCCTGATAAAATACAAGTCTGTCAATATTGTATTTACTCCTTGCTATATTGTCTGTTACTCCTGCGTACATTGTCCCAGTTTTACTAGCCAGTATATAGACAAAATAGCTTTTCAATCTAGAGATTCCTCGTTTCACTCGGAATGACATCTATTCATACTTTAGTCCTGTCATTATCTTAAATTTCCTGTAATGCTCCAAAAGATTTATTCCACCTAACACAAAATCGCGGAATAAGGGAGGGTATTTTTTATAGTAATTTTTTTTATAAAAAATCCGCATGGCAGAGGCAGCATGAGTGGCCGCCACCAGTTTTGTCCCGCGCTCCACCTTCATGGCAGAAGTTTTCCATAATCCGGAAGAAGAACCTTTATAGTGAATTATTTTTTCCTCAGGATAATAGTAAATTTTCCACCCCTTCTCCCGTAAGGAATAGCAAAATTCAATATCCTCACCATTGAAAAAATAATCCTTGTCCCAAAATCCAATTTGCTCCCCGGCAATTTTACGAACCATCAAAAAAGTCCCGCTGATGCAATCTACCTCATGAGGTTTTTTAATATCTAAATAGGTGGCGCTATAACCTGCAAAAAAACTGGAATTGGGGAAAAGTTCGGCAAGCCCGCTAAAATACGATAAAGAATTCCATGGAGTAGGAAACCCCCGGTGACAGGAATAATCCATCCGCCCGTCCGGAAGCTCAACTTTGCAACTAATTGCCCCCAAATCAGGATTGGAAAGCAAAACTTCCAAAGTTTTTTGGATAGCCTGACCCACCACAACTGTATCCGGATTTAGAAAAAGAATCACCGGAGCCTTAGCCCTTTTTACTCCGATATTGTTCCCTCCCGCAAATCCTATATTTGCCCTGCTTTCTATCAATTCAACTACATTTTCCTCATTACGATTTTTTTTATTGTCATTCTGAGCACTTCGACTTCGCTCAGTGTAAACTCCGCGAAGAATCTCTGGATTCATTCCAGATACCTTAAATTTTTCCCTAACTGCTTCCCCCAACTGCTTCCCCCGATCCATCAGAAGAAGCATTATCCACTACAATTACCTGCCACCTATCAGAATTTGTTTTGTTTTTGAAAATAGAATCCAGACAATTCAGAAGCAAATCCTTAACATTATAATTAAGGATAATAATCGATAGCTCCGGATTTTCACTGTTTACCATGTGTAGATATTGTATAACAATCAGGCGGTAACCTCAAAAAACCTAGGTGTCAATATAATCCTACCTAACACGTGGGCTAATCGCCCAACGAGGTAGGAGTGAAGCGACACGTAGGGTTTTAGCAAATTTATTATGACTTTAATAATCTGCAAAATTCCTTTAAATACAGATCGTTCTTTTCTTTTGCTCCTTAAAATCGCTTCTATGCCCGCCCTAAAATCACCTGGTTCTTCATACCTTAAGATATTTTTAAACTTTAATGGCACAGCAAAACCATATCTGCCGCTTTCTTGCAGTTTAAGATAAATAGACCTTAAAAATCTGCTTTGAAGATAACCGGCATCATGCCAGTTTGTAAAAATAGGATTTCTTTTTATTACCTCTGCTTCATTTTTAACCCATATTTTTGTATCAGCATCTATCTTTTCCGCCTCAATAAGTTCCTGAATTACCTCTGGATTTGTTGCATCGTTAACTAACTCATGCAGTAAAGATTCAAAATTTACTCCAGATCTCTGAAAAGTATCTTTCCAGTAAATATCATCTTTTAGTCCGGCAATAATTCTTCCGATTCCCTGAAGCAAAGATACCCAAAGATAAGGATTCTCAAAATCCTTTCTTTGGGAAACAACCGGCCTGATTGGATGTCTGAAAGCATAACGCTGTCTGGCTGCTTTTCCAAAAGTATCCCACCAATCATTACGTTCCAAAATCCCGATAGTTCCTCTTGTTTGCGCTTCAAAAAAACACTGGTGAGTGCAACCATTACAACCTTCCATTGTTTTAGACCTTATTTCCGAGCAAACATTTAACTGAGGTTGTAACCTCTCGCCTGATTTTTCAATACTCACATGTAGAAAATCCTGAGTCTGATCGCAAATCCAATGCCGTAAGTACGGTGCCAGTAAAAGGTAGGGGATAGTGGTACGGATATGCCGGTCAGCAAATAGCTTTCTGGCCAATAATCTTCTGAAAACCATTTTTACTTGGCTCTTGGTTGGTTCGATATCCGGATTATTTACGGAAAATCCTCCACCCGAAGCATTAGCAATCCCCACTGCAAAAAAAATATCGTGCTCTGTCACATAATCAGCCAAAGCCACAAAAGTATCAGCATTTTGCTTTGTTAGAACATGGGTGATTGTCGGTATAATACCAACTTCTATTGCTTGGTTTGCTACTGTAATCAAATGTTCAATATTAGAGTCGTAACGCTCGGGATTAAATGGTTTGGGCGGATGATAAGATAAATTCATGTACTCAAGCCCCATCTGCCGGTAAAGTAATAACAGATCCTTATCCAAAAAGTCGCCATTTGTTGTTAAAGATAAATTTAAGCCGGCGTTTTTTCCCAAAGCAATAGCAACTGCCATTTTCTCGGCACAAGTTAAAGCCTGATTTTGATTAATCATATCTGAGTTATATTTTTCAGAGTAATACTGCATCAAAAACCGGGATTGCTTTAATGAAAATTTTGCTATATCACCCCAATTGGTATTAGACTGTTGATCCGGTCTGACAGCTTCACCATTCGGCACAATACTTACAACTGCTGGCTTTAATAAAGCAATCTCCTGAAACTGCTTTTCTAACATTTCAAGCGCAGGATCCAAAACAGGATCATATTCCTTACCTTTTGGCACGCCGCAAAATTCACTGAACTGCTTCCCCCGATCCATCAGAAGAAGCATTATCCACTACAATTACCTGCCACCTATCAGAATTTGTTTTGTTTTTGAAAATAGAATCCAGACAATTCAGAAGCAAATCCTTAACATTATAATTAAGGATAATAATCGACAACTCAGGGTTCTCGCTAGCCATGTCTAGATATTGTATAACAACAAGTAGCGAAGTCACAAACTAACAAAATTTGTTACCTGACTTTATGTCTGCGTTTGACACGAAGTTGAGCCAAAGATTTTTCCAGACTTGCCATAGTTTCTGCATATTCTTCATCAGACAAAGTCTGAGCCAAAGCTTGTTCAGCCCGTTTTTTGGCATCTTCCACAACTCTTTCGTCTATCTCTGTAGCATAGGTTGCCAGATCCGTCATAACAGTCAAAACATTATCGCTAATTTGTAAAAACCCATCCCCGATAGCCATAGATTCTTCTTTGCCGTTTTTTTTGATAACTAATTCACCAGGTTCCAGTTTTGCCATTAAATTGGCATGATGGGGGAGAATACCAATAATTCCTCCTTCTGTAGAAACATTTACCTGGGACACTTCCTCATCATAAATTAACTTTTCCGGAGTAACAATCTTCAAATGCAACTGAGCCATAATGTTTATTATTATACTACTTAGTCAGGATTTCAATCTTCCTTCTATGAGATGCCTTCTCAACAGTTTCAGCAACTAAATGCATTGCTCTTCTCGCGGGGACTCCCAAAACCTGCATTAATCCGTGATCGTAACCAAACCTATCTCTTCTTGCTTGACTTGTAACTTCAACGAACGGATTAAAGACCAAAGCTTCCTCTTCGTGTTCTCTATGCTCTTCAGCAATACCAAAGTGTTCTCCTTCCCATTGTTTATGTTTCATAGGAACCCATTTCTTCGGATCTAATCCTCCCGGCAGTGCCAATCTATGCCTTACCGTTAGTAAATCTCCCTTCATCCATAGCCTTAAGAATGCACAATCCACATGAGTGCCTGCCCGGTAGCCTAATTTCCTGAGTAATGCCGCAGCCGCATTAAAGCCAATTATGTCTCCGCCCGTCTTTAAAGCCGCAATAGAATAAACACCACCCGGTAATTTCGGGCCATGCCCTTTTATTTTCTGATTTTTCCCCATCCTGCCATCGATACACTGTACCGCTAAACCCTTTTCTGCTTCCACCAACTCTTCATTACTGGCTCTGACATATTCCACTTCCCATCCTCTTCCTGTAAAAAATTCTGCTACTTCCTCAGGATTATAGCGTGGATGCGTTTTTAATTCTAATGACATATTTTCTTTAAAAAAATCCGACCCGAAGGGTCGAATTGCTAAGCTGACAGTATAACAAATCTGGCCAAAAACTACAAAATAGTGTAATATCTTAAAAATTATGTCAGACCATAGTTGTGATTCAGTCGTAATTACCTGTATTGATTTCAGGTTTCAGGACTATATAAATAAGTGGATTGCGGAAAATTTTCCCGTTAGATCTTTTGACAGGGTCGCCCTTGCCGGCGGTGTTTTTGATTCGGATTATGTTTTCAAACAGGTTGAAATTTCCAAAAGACTACACCACATTAAAAAAGTTGTGTTAATAAATCACGAAGATTGCGGAGCATACGGGGAAGCGGGAACTGCGGAAAAACACGCAGAAGACTTACAAAACGCTGCTGCCAAAATAAAAGAGCAATATCCTGATCTGGAAATTAAAGCTTATTGCCTTCTTCTGGATGGAACTTTCAAGTCGATTCCTTAAAAACAAATGAAAGAAAGAAAGAAAGAGAAAGATCATAGTCATCTTTTACTAATTCGCCCAAATGAAGTATTGACACTTGCTGAAACAGCTCAATTCGTGTTATTTCTCCGCGATACTTATACTACAATTCGGTTATTGGAACAAAAAGATCAAGATGTTATACGTCACCATACAACTGGCATCCAAGTAGGTAAAGATGATGTAAGAATAAGATTATGTAGAAAAGATCTTGAAAATCCGATAATTATCTTAAAAGCTCCAAGCTCACACGATCCCAATTTACTCAATAAACTCAGTAGAGTTTTAGTAGATTTTTCTTCAAAAACCCCATAGTTGCAATATTTGTTAACTTATAGTATAATTCGCTTCTATGATTGCAACTGTTGAAACAATCAGTCAAAAAGAAGATCAAAAAACAAATTTTCCTTCCATGCTTAAAGCACGGAAGCGTCTTAGTACTGAATTAATAGGTAAGTTTAATCCTAATAAACTACAATATGCACTTTCAGGAGTCGAAGCAACCTATACAATTTATATTTCGGATTTACCTCTATCTAGATCTGCTGAAAGAAACCGGACAACGGTTTTTAAGGTTTTTCAGAAACTGGGGCGTTTGGCAAGAGATTGTGCTATAAAAGCAACAGAAGGATCAGATACAAGAAATATGGAGAAATTTAAACGAATAAGTGACAAATATGAAAACCTTTGCACAGACTTGGAAGCAATGACACAAAGACTCTGGGACTGGAGAACCGCATCCTTTATCCAAGAACCACCTCAAGTCCCTAAATGAGTGTATAATACAGTTGTGGGACATAAAGAAATCAAACTAGTACCGAACCTTGTTGATCCTAATATAAAACCATTTAAAATAAATAAACCAATTGAGGTAGGACCACCAGGCAATTCCGTTGCCACTTTTCAGGATCTTAGCCGGACAATAAGAGATGCCTTTGAGAAAAATGAAGGTAATCAGGGATAGAACCTCAGCTTACTGAACTTCCTCAATAATTCCCTTCATATAGAAGGCTTGTTCACCCTTTGAGTCATGTTTTCCTTCCAGGATTTCTTTAAAACCTTTAATCGTATCTTTAATAGAAACATATTTTCCTTTTCTGCCTGTAAAGGTCTCTCCCACAAAAAACGGCTGGGTTAGGAACCTTTGAATCTTTCTGGCCCTTGCAACAGTTAATTTATCCTCATCAGATAACTCTTCAATCCCCAAAATGGCAATAATGTCTTGTAAATCCTTATATCTTTGTAAAACCTTTTGAACCGCCATTGCCACCTCATAATGTTCTTGTCCGACAACATCCGGAGAAAGAGCCCGGGAAGAAGAGGCGAGAGGATCAACAGCAGGGTAAAGCCCCTGTTCTGTCAGGCCCCGGTCAAGAGCAATTGTTGAATCAAGGTGGGCAAAAGTTGTAGCCGGAGCAGGATCAGTATAATCATCAGCCGGTACATAAACAGCCTGGACAGAAGTGATTGACCCTTTTTTGGTAGAAGTAATCCGCTCCTGAAGCTGTCCCATTTCTGTAGCCAGTGTGGGCTGATAACCAACAGCAGAAGGGATACGGCCCAAAAGCGCAGACACTTCCGAACCGGCTTGTGAAAACCTGAAGATATTATCAATAAATAAAAGCACATCTTTTCCGGCTTCATCCCGGAAATATTCAGCCATAGTCAAAGCTGATAAAGCCACTCTTTGCCGTGCCCCGGGAGGTTCATTCATCTGTCCAAACACCATTGCTGTTTTATCAATTACCCCGGAATCAATCATTTCATGGTATAAATCATTTCCTTCACGGGTCCTTTCTCCAACGCCTGCAAATACCGAATACCCGCCGTGTTCTGCAGCAATATTGCGGATAAGTTCCTGTATTAAAACTGTTTTACCAACACCAGCCCCGCCAAATAACCCTACTTTTCCACCCTTTACAAAAGGTGCTAAAAGATCAATAACTTTAATTCCTGTCTCAAAAACTTCAGATTCGGTTGACTGCTCAGCAAAACCTGGAGCCTGTCTGTGAATTGGTAAAGTCTTTTTAGCCTTTACTACACCTTTTTGATCAATCGGTTCACCCAAAACATTAAACAGCCTGCCTAAAACTTCCTGTCCCACTGGTACGGAAATCGAGCTGCCGGTATCTGTAACTTCAGTACCGCGTTTTAATCCGTCTGTTGCACCCATAGCTACAGCTCTAACCACGCCTTCTCCCAAATGCTGCTGGACTTCCAGCACAAGGTTGCTGTCCGCTGTACCCTGACCCCTGTTTACTATTTTTAAAGCATTATAGATCGCAGGCAGGTGTTTGGAATCAAACTCTACATCCACAACTGC
>JACPEY010000042.1 GCA_016183245.1 Candidatus Daviesbacteria bacterium | reverse complement strand
CGGTTATGGCTGGTTTTACTAGCTCTTGGCATAGGACTTTCCTCGTTACAAATTATCCCAACTTTTGAGTTGATTGTTGATTCCGCCCGCAGTAGCCAACCCTACGCTTTTCTGGTAGAAAATCTGCTATTACAACCTAAACAGCTAGTTGGTTTTATTTCGCCTGACTTTTTTGGTAATCCAGCTACCAGAAATTATCTGCTGACTAATTCCTATCCGGGAAATGCTTTGTATATTGGGCTAATCCCTTTTATCTTTTCGCTTTTTTCGCTGGTACTTTTTAGGAAAAATTCATTAATCAAGTTTTTTTCACTGACCAGCTTAATAATTATTCTATTCATAGTCCGCAATCCCATAACGGAGATTCTCTATAAAATACAGATTCCTTTTTTCTCCACCAGTTCTCCCAAAAACGCTATCTTTTTATTAAGTTTTGCTTTGAGTATACTGGCCGGTTATGGACTGGAATACTGGAGTAAGGATAAAGGTCAATTATTTAAAAAAATACTCTTTATCTTTGGGGGAATTTTTGTTCTCTGTTGGCTACTGGTAATAGCAACTCATCCCGCCTTTAGTAGCAAAAACTTTTTATATTCCACCGCTCTGTTTGGAGTTTTGTCTGTTCTTATTTTAATTGGTAAAGCAATAGGGAAAAGGACGATAATGGCGGTCCTAATTTTAATTACCGTATTGGACCTTTTTTATTTTTTGCAAAAGTTTAATCCGTTTGTCTCACCAAAGCTAGTTTTTCCTCCGGCCCAGATTATTAATTTTCTACAACAAGAAGGCGGTATAGATAGATTTTGGGGTTATGACACAGCTCGGATCGAGGCTAATTTTGCCACTCAACATCAGATCTTTTCGCCTGACGGCTACGACCCTTTATATCCGCGCTGGTACGGTGAATTTATCCAGAGCTCAAGAGATGGGAAAATAGCAACTCAATTTACCAATCAAACTCGCTCGGATGCTAATATAGTGCCCGGTTTTGGGCAAGAAGATTTGGCAAAGAATCTTTATCGACTGCGAATGCTTGATATCCTGGGAGTAAAGTACGTCTTGGATAGGGTAGAAAGTGGGACTTCAGAAATTACTTTTCCCACGGATAGATTTAAAATTATTTATCAAGACAGCATCTGGCGAGTTTTTGAAAACAAAAGAAGAGCGCCCAGGGCGTTTTTAACAGCTGACTACAAAATATTTAACAACAAAGAAGAATTCGAAAGATTATTTTTTGATCCAAACTTTGATGTTGCTAAAACGCTTTTACTGGAACAGGTTCCGGCGGAAAATCTAGCAGTAGATGAGATGAGTCAAGCAAAGGTTATATCATATTCTCCCAACAAGCTCCTTCTTGCTGTTAAAAGTAGGACCAGCCAATTACTTTTCCTTTCCGACGCTTATTATCCTGGTTGGAAGGCCTTCATTGACGGAGTTGAGAAAAAAATTTATCGAGCAGACTATGCCTTTCGTGCCGTAGTTGTTCCCAGCGGCGAACACCAAGTTAAATTTATTTATGAACCTCAATCCTTCTCTTTGGGAGTAAAAACATCTATAATAAGTCTAGTTTTACTACTAGTTCTAGCTTTCTGGCGGAGAAGAAAAACTTATGAAGGCTAAAAAACTACACGCATTTTTTTTAATCGCTGTTTTCTTAATTGCTTTTTTGCTGCGGTTTTATAAATTGGGAGAAATTCCTAGTGGGCTATATCAAGATGAAACAGCGATCGGCTACAACGCCTATTCCATTCTAGAAACCGGTAAAGACGAGCGCGGCCAGCAGTTTCCGATTTACTTTAGATCTTTTGGCGATTACAAACTGCCTGTTTATATTTATGCCACAATTATTCCCATTAAATTGTTTGGTCTCAATGAGTTTACCGTCCGTTTCCCTTCAGCTTTTTTTGGATTTTTGACAGTCCCGGTTTTTTATTTTTTAGTCAAAGAGTTAACTCGAGATAAAAAGCTGGCCTTAGTGGCCACAATACTTCTGGCCGTTAATCCCTGGCATCTTCATTACAGCCGAGCAGCCTTTGAAGTTAGTATCTCCTTATTCCTGTTCTTAAGCGGTTTTTACCTACTGCATCAAGCATCTTTCTTTAAAAGACGGGGATTATTTTTATTAGGGACAATTGCCTTTATAATCGGGCTTTATACTTATAATTTAACACGGTTATTTGCCCCCTTGCTTTATCTAGTCACGATTTGGTTTTTTAGAAAAAATTTAACAAATTTAGCCAAAAAAGAGATCATCTTAACAGCTGTTTGTTCCATAGTTTTACTTATTCCATTTCTCACTACGTTGGTAGAGAATGGCGGCATATCGTCAGCCCAGGGAACTATTATTTCTACCAGCGCCGCTGTTCAGGCTCCGCTATTAGAACTGCGAAGTTATCTGATTGACTTACCCCAGAGTTTTGTCAAACCATTTTTTAACATGACGGCGCTGACTTTATGGCAGTATCTTAGTAATATAGCTTCTTATTTATCGGTACCGTTTTTCTTTATTTTTGGCTCAAGTCATGGTAACCACGGCATTGGTAATGTGGGCCAGTTTTATTTATTTGAATTGCCGCTGATAATATTGGGACTTTACAAAATTGTCAAAAACAGACCTCCCTGGGGAATTTTTTTGATGCTGTGGACAATAATAACCGTTCTAGTGGCGGCTTTAACCAGAGAAGTTCCGCATGCCACCCGTAGCTTCTTTCTTATACCATCTATGATTGTTTTTTCAGCGCTGGGGGTTTTAACGATCCTGGGATGGAGAAAAAGATTAGCAATGGTAGTTTTAGCAGTTTTTACGATTTATAATCTTATTTACTATTTTACTTCTTACTACGCTCGCTTTCCCGTATTTTACGCCAAGTCCTGGCGTAGTCAAGATAAAAATTTATCTTTATATCTTAAAGAAAATGAAGATAAATACGACAGAATAGTTTTTGATAAAAGGGCCGGTTTTATTTATACTTCCCTTATTTTCTATCAACAGTTTAATCCCGATGAATTCCAGAAGGAGGCAGTTTATGATTCCGCAGATTCCGAGAATTTTAGTTTCTTGTCGCGAGTTGGTAAATATGAATTTAGAGATATAGATTGGTTGACTGACTTAAAGTTTAAAAACAGCCTCATTATTACCGGTAGCAATTATCAACCAGCAAATGCACCAGCTATCAAGACGTTTTCCTATCCCAAAAGACCAATAGTAATTTCTATAAAACAAGAAATTTTGCAATATCCGGTAGAGGAAGTAGCATATGTGGTTATTGAAACAGAAAAATAAGACAATATCTATTCTACTTGTTATTATTCTTTCTATTCCAATACTTTTCCCACTCTGGCAAAAAGGTTTTTTCTCGAGCGATGATGGGGAGTGGATGATTATTCGTTTCTCCGCTTTTCATCAGACGCTGGCTGACGGTCAGTTTCCGGTCCGTTTTTTGGCACGGCTTAATCATGAATATGGTTATCCAGTTGCCAATTTCTTATACCCTGGCTTTATGTATTTAGCCGAAATCCCAAAAATACTAGGTTTTGGTTTTGTTGATAGCATTAAAATTATTTTGGGATTATCAATTGTGGGATCGGCCATTTTTACCTATCTTTGGCTGCGAAAAATATTTACTAACTTGGCTGCTTTAGTGGGAGCCCTTTTTTATTTACACACACCATACCATTTATTTGACTTATATAAAAGGGGATCGGTGGGAGAAATTCTGGCTTTAGCAGTGGTGCCGTTTATTCTCTGGTCAATTGAGCAAAGAAGTTTTTTTTGGACGAGTCTTGGTATTGCCATGCTTATTTTATCGCATAATACATTAGCCCTGCTACTTCTTCCCATAGTTATAGTTTATATGTTTTTAAGAAATGTATTGAGCATCAAGCATCAAGTATTGAGTATAATTTTTGGTCTAGCTTTATCTGCATTTTTTTGGCTACCGGCCATTTTTGATTTGCAGTATACCAGATTTTCCCAAACACCGGTTTCCGATTGGCAAAATTATTTCGTGGAGTTTTCTCTTATCGGTTGGGGAACTTTAATCATTTTTATCACCTTTTTTATTAAATACTTTCGCTTTAATGATTTAAATCATTTTAGCAAGCTTGCTTTAATGTTTTTTTCTGCAGGGGTTGGTAGTATTTTTTTGAGTCTGTCTTACAGTAGTTTTTTTTGGCAGATTTTACCAGTTGGTTTTATCCAATTTCCTTTTAGATTTTTATCAATAACTATTCTAAGCGCAGCCTTTTTATCAGCTTTTGTAATTGATGGTTTTAGTAAAAAGAAAAAATTAATAGCGTCCATAATGCTTTTGACAGCTCTTTTAGTTTCGGCGATTCCCTATCTTAAACCGACAGTTTTTTTTGATAAAGGAGAAGGATTT
>JACPEY010000041.1 GCA_016183245.1 Candidatus Daviesbacteria bacterium | reverse complement strand
CCCCCCAAGATATCAACTGCATCAGCAAAACCTTTAAAATCTATTCTGAGGGCATAATGAATCGGCAAACCCAAAATATTACCCATCACAGTTTTGGTCAAACCAAGACCATTATTTTGAGAAAGACCGATCTGATACACTGCATTTGCTTTGCCCTGCAACGCAGGCAACCACAAATCTCTGGGAATTGAAACCAGGTAAACCTGGTTAGTTTTTAAATTGTAGGAAGCAACCATAATAGTGTCAGTCAGGTTTGGCCCGTCGTGAACTCCTCCGGCTGTCCCCAAAAGCAGCACGTTTACCTGTCCGGCAGTGGATTTAAGGCCAGTTCCTGAAAATATATAACTTACATAAGAACTGGTACCTGAACGGGTAATTAAAAAAATAGCAATTGACACTAAAATACCAACCACCAAAAGCAGTGGTACCAATTTTTTGAAAATATTCTTAGCTCTTTTTATTTTAAAGGGATTATCTTTCCGGACTTTCCCCAACCTTAATTGTCTTAGATATTTCACCTACATCTTCTCCCCAATGGTTTGACATATTTTAACAAATTCCTCAGCGTCTAAAGAAGCATTACCAATTAAAGCTCCGGCAATATTTTGCTGATCTATACAAGCTTTGATATTTTCCGAGTTAACACTCCCCCCGCATAAAACCTCCAGATCTTGACCATATTTTCCTTTTAAGATCCCTGCCACCCTGTTGTTGTTTTCCGGCGTATCAGGGTTACCAGTACCGATAGCAAAAATAGGCTCATAAGCTACTAATTTACAATTTTGGGGTACAGGAGTTTCTTCGTTTTGAACACATACTAATGGAAGTATATTATTTTGTATAGCCTGTTCTGTTTTTTTTACAACCATTTCATCAGTTTCAGAAAAATTCTTTCTCCGTTCAGAGTGACCCAAAATCGATACACTGATTAAATCCTTCAAAAGTAGGGCCGGCTCTTCACCTGTATAAGCCCCTGTTCCAAAAGGTGATAGATCCTGAGAGCCAACCATAATCGGGAAATTACCCACAGTGATGGCTTTTTTAACTTCTGACAGTGCGCTAAAGCTCGGACAAACTACCACCTTTAGGTTGTCCGCTTTGGGAATTTGTGGGCCAACTTTAGAAACCCAGTCAAGGGCTTCGGCAATATTTTTGTTTGATTTCCAGTTAGCTATAATCCACATAGGGGAACCAGCCGTATCTATCCAAGTTTACCATGAAATCCCTGCTGACTTCTATTCCCTCCTGCTCAAGCAAGGCTTTTTGTAAACTTTTCGGGTGATCCAGACATTTAGTAGAAATAAATCCATGACGGTTTATTACCCGATGCCATGGAGCATCATCAATATTAAAATGCAATACTCCGCCAACAAACCGACCGCCTCTCGGTAACCCAGCTAAAGCCGCAATGGTACCATAGGTGGTAACTTTTCCATAAGGAATTTTTTGAACTATTTCTAAAACTTTATCTTTGAAGTTCATTTTGCTGTCATTGCGAGAAACAAAGTGACGAAGCAATCTTCCAACTAAGTTGTTTTATTAAGGCGGGAGATTCCTCACTACGTTCGGAATGACAAATTATTGCAATAGCTTTAGTAAGTCCTCTTTAGAAGTCATCCCAATTTTCCTGCCTACCTCTTTACCGTCTTTTAAAACAACATACGTCGGAATACTCATTACCCCATACTCGGAAGCTTTGGCCTGATTTTCATCAACATTAATTTTCTCCACCTCAATTTTGCCTGAGAGTTCTTTTTCCAGTTCTTCAATAACCGGACTCATCATCCGGCAGGGACCGCACCAGGATGCCCAAAAATCTAGAAGTTTCACCATAAGGATAAGAATCATACCACTATCAAAAAATTTGTAAAGTCTTGACAATTTAAAGAACTTGCTTTTCAATTTTTAAGATGAGACAATTATTTTAATGAACACTTCGGCAAAACTCAGTGCAAGCCAGAAAGGCATTGCTGCAAGCTATATTGTAATCGGGATACTGGTTTTAGCTGGTTTGGTGGGAGCATATTATTTAGGTAAACAAAACACTCCTCCACCTGAAAATAAGCCTATCGTTTCAGAATCTCAAAAACCTTCTCCTGCAACCTCTGCAACCCAAGATGAAACTGCCAATTGGAAAACATATACTGATGAAAAAATTGGATTTAAGATTAAATATCCGGACAACTGGGAGTATGCCGAATTAAAAGCCGGCGATCCTCTGAGACTGTATTTTTATCCAAAACATGATGATATTAATCCTAGAAACTCTAATGAAACTTTGGCACCAATTGAATTGATTATTTTAAGTGATTCTAGACCTTTGGAATGTTTAGCTGAAGATGGTAAGTCTTGTTTAGATGCAAAAGTTGATGGAGTTTCCGCTAAAAAATATTCCCGAAAACTTTATCACGAAATAGTTGCTTTTAAAGCAAATAATTTATTTTTTGAGTTAATGAGCCCAAAATTTGATAAAGATTCTTTCGCACCTGGGTCATACAAAGAATATTACAATTCCTATAATTTTCCAGAAGAGAAACGCAAAAAGATATTTGACCAAATTCTTTCCACCTTTAGATTCGATTAACACTCACTACAAGTAAATTTACCAATTAAACTATTTCCCTAATAGCAACTCTTCCCTTCTTTTGGTAAACTTTACCCCACTTATGCCCAATTCCCTTTTAGATGATTTAAATCCCCAACAGCAGGAAGCTGTTAAAGCAATTGAAGGGCCGTGTTTAATTTTGGCCGGGGCAGGTTCCGGTAAAACCAGGGTTTTAACTTATCGGGTAGCTTACTTAATTTCCCAAAAAGGCATTCCGCCGGAAAACATTTGTGTTTTAACTTTTACCAATAAAGCAGCCGGTGAAATGGTTGAACGGATTAAAAAATTACTCCTTACTACTAACTACCAGCTTCCAACTACTCCCATTATGGGAACATTTCATAGTTTTTGTGCCAAAATTTTACGCCGTGAGGGAAAAGTTTTAGGTTTGCCCCCAGGCTTTGCAATTTATGATGAAGGGGACGCTCTGGATGCTGTAAAAGAAGCCATGGAGAACTTAAATATCCCTGTCAAAAAAGTCTCCCCATATGCTGTCCGCTCTACCATATCCGGTGCAAAAAATGAACTTATCTCCTCTTTGGAATATCCCCAATATGCCAGGGGGTTTTTCCAGGAAACTGTGGCCAAAATTTATCTTGAATATCAGAAGATTTTGGAAAAAAATTACGCTTTGGATTTTGACGACCTGCTTTTATATGTTATTAAGTTATTTAAAACAGACCCTGCTATTTTAGTCCGCTACCAGATTCAATTTCGGTATATCTTAATTGATGAATACCAGGATACCAACCCTGCCCAATATTTAATTTCCAAATATTTAGCCAACCGCCATAAAAATATCTGTGTGGTCGGAGATGCAAGCCAGTCAATTTACAGCTTTCGGGGAGCTGATTTTAGAAATATAGTTAATTTCCAAAAAGATTATCCGGGGACTAAAGTTTTTAATTTAGAACAAAATTACCGATCAACCCAAAATATTTTGGATGCAGCCCATGCAGTTATTTCCAAAAACAAGTCACATCCGATTTTAAAATTATGGACTGACAAAGACGGCGGAGAAAAAATAGAAGTCGTTGAAGTCAGAAATGAGATAGAAGAATCCTTATTTATCTTATCTACAATCAAACCACCTCTTTCAAACCATGTTGTGCTTTATAGAACAAATGCTCAATCGCGGTCTTTGGAAGAACAGTTTTTAAAAGCAGGAATTCCTTATAAACTGATCGGTGGTGTCAGTTTTTACCAAAGGAGGGAAATTAAAGACATGCTCGCCTATTTGCGCCTGCTGCAAAATCCTAAAGATTCTGTATCTTTAAAAAGAGCGGAAAAAATCGGTAAAGGCAGGCTGGCCAGGATTTTAGAGCTCCAGTCTGCCATCCTGACCCGCCTCTCAGCCGGAGGCAGTGAGGGCGGGGAAGGATCTCTGGATTCATTCCAGAACAAGTCTGGAGATTCTTCAGGTCGAAATCTCGACCCTCAGAATGACAATGGGGGCGTTACTACTTTGGAATTGCTGGATAGAATCCTGCAGGTCACAGGATATCTGGCTTATTTGGATGATGGTACTGAGGAAGGCAAGATGCGGGTGGAAAATGTCAAAGAGTTACGCTCGGTTGCAGAAGAATTTCCTGATCTGGTGGAATTTTTGGAAAATGTAGCTTTGGTGGAAAATGGCAATATCCCAAACCATAAACGACAAACAATAAATGGCCAGGACGCCGTAACTTTAATGACTCTGCACTCGGCCAAAGGCCTGGAATTTCCGGTAGTTTTTATCGTGGGCATGGAAGAAGGTTTATTCCCCCATTCCAGGTCAATGCTCGATATGCGGGAGCTGGAAGAGGAAAGAAGACTATGCTATGTGGGCATTACCCGCGCCAAAGAAAAGTTATACTTAACCTATACCAGACAAAGGTTGTATTTTGGCCAAAGAAGTAATAATTTAGTATCCAGGTTTTTATCTGATATACCAAAAGAACTGGTTACCAGCAATATTACT
>JACPEY010000006.1 GCA_016183245.1 Candidatus Daviesbacteria bacterium | reverse complement strand
CAGTGGATTATTGCGCAAGCTGCAACAGGCCGGTCAGGAGATTTTAACGGCGACAGCAGGGTTAATTCCATTGATTGGGCATGTATGAGATATGATTTTAACAGTGAAGATAGTCCTGAACCAGCAATCAGCAGCTCGCCTAGCCCTTCTGCTGGTGTCTCTGCATCACCTGCTGTTTCCCCTTCCCCTGCTTCTAGCTCAAGCGTAAGCCCCAGTCCGTCACCGTTGCCAAGCGCGCCTGCTGCTCCTATTGCAAGCTGTCCTTCTCCGGGAACAACTGTAACATTCAACTGGCCTTCGGTTGCAGGAGCAAGTAAGTATTATCTTAAAATTGATAATATAAAGGACGGTTTAAATTGTACAAGCAGAAACACTCAGGATAATTGTTTTATCGTAAATACCCCGCCTGCTACAGATTCCACAACTCCAGGAGATACTTACAGGTGGAGTTTTGATGCTTTGGATAAAAGCAATAAAACTATTCAGTCTGTTACAGGGACTGCATTTACTTGCAGTCCTTGATGTTGTATATTAAAAATAATGGGAGAATTTCTGGATTATTTTAAAAACAAAAAGGCTCTTATCAGCCTTCTTATTTTAGGAGTATTGGTTTTGGCACTTCCCTTAGGCGTAGAGTTGGTCCGCAGGCAGCAGATTTTTAAATCGCGGGCTAGCGGAGAACCTATTGTATTTACAGGGCCTAATGTAGAGAAAAAAGGTGATAAATGGGTTGCTTTTAAGCCCCAGATTACAGTGGAGATTACTTCCCCATTGGGTCCGCCGGCCACTCCAACTCCTACACCTGTAGTTACTGCTCCGCCGCCTCCGAAGGATACTTCCCCTATTATTTCTTACGAAGCTTTTCATTTTACCGGAAGCTCCGGTCAAAAAGTTATACAAAAGTTTATCTCTAAAGATGGCGGTCATTGGGAGAGAAAGTGTACTGTTTCCGGAAATGATGTAAATTGTCCGGGAAATGGCTGGGTAAAAGATCCAAGTCTGTTTTTGGCTCCTGATGGTTCAGGAGTAAAAATTATCACTTTTGGAGCTTTTACTTATAAAGGCGCAGATAATAAGGAAAAAATTGTGCAGTCAATAGTGGCTGCCAATGGAGACAGCTGGACCAGGACTTGTGCAGTTTCTGGGGATGACCCCAATTGCCCGGGATGGGATAAATTTGCTTCCGGCCAAACGACTCCTGACGGATCAAAGATACTTTCTTATGCAGCTTTTTCCTATAGTTATAATGATGGTGGTGTTAGTGGACAGAAAGTACCACAATCATATATTGCTGAAAATGGAAAGAATTGGGCCAGAACCTGTACTGTTTCCGGAGATACTTTAACTTGTGCAGGGAATGGTTGGCAAGATGCCGGTAGCTTACCTGCTCCTGATGGTTCAGATAAGAAGATTGTCTCTTATGCAGCTTTTTCCTATACCGGAAGCTCTAGCCTAAAAATTATACAAACTCTGGTTGCTGAGGATGGGAGAAGTTTTGTCAGAACAACTTGTAGTGTTGTTGGTGATGCTGTAGATTGTCCCCGCACCGGTGGTGTTTGGGGTAATGGATGGGAAAAAGGTCCTCAAATAAGTGCTCCTTAATAGATTATTAAATCATGGAAAAATTTTTTATACATTGCCGCATAATTCCCCTTTACGTTCTAGTGTTTTTGTCAGTATTTATCTGGAAAGCTCAGGACGCTTACAGTGCTGACGGCCCATGCAGAGATCGGGATGCAGGTAATGGTTTTATCTGGAAAGCAGATTGCAGCAAAGCCTGTCAAAGTAATGCTGATTGTCCTAAAAACTCTGATGTTGTTGATACGCACAATATTGATACAACGAATTGGTGTTATGGTTTTGACGGAGGTCCAAAATGTACACAACTGCGATGGGGGCGCGGTGCTCCTACAGGATCAATTACTTGTGACCGTACTGATTGCAAGGTAACTGATTTTAATTCTGATCCGGAACATCCGGGGTTAGGATCTGTTAATTTAGACCTTTCCTGGGAGAATTGGAGAAGGTGCAGGGATTTAAACTTGGGAGCTGCAGACTGCAGCTATGTAGCTGCTGAGCTTTGTGAAGATACAAATGATCCGGACCGGGCAAACCAGCCTTTAGGAAAGTTAATTAGTTCTATGGGGAATCCGATAAACGGAACACCGATTTTTCCGGATGGCAGTAAAAAGGTCGGGCCAATCTGGTGGATTAAGCCCGGGTTTACTTATACTTATTCTTTGTGGGAAACAGCTTATACTTGTAAGACTCAGGAATGCCTTAATGAGCAATATAAAGAAAGGGCTTGCGGTAAAGCTTCCGGCAAAGGGGCAAAAAGGGCGGAAATAAGAGTAACAACAGGTTCTACTTCCTCACCAACCCCTTCTCCTTCAGGTTCGTCAGTTACTCTATCAGGTAAAGTTACCAATTCAGTAACCGGTGCCGGTATTCCTAATGTGGTCATTAACCAGGGTTATGATGATAAGCCGTTCCTTCCTGGCAAGGTTTGTATTATTGGTACAGCTACTACTGATAAAGACGGGAATTTCTCTTTTCCCGGTATTTCTACTGGTACAAGATTCTGTCTGAGGGCTCCTCAATCTGGAGTGTCAGGGTTTAATCTGACTTCACCTGCAGCACCTGCAGTAGGTTATGAGTGTCAGTCAGCAGGACAGAATTTGGGTAATATTTCCTGTGGCGGCGGCACGACAACAGATTTAAGTGCTGATAATGCCTATAATTTTGTCTATACTCCGCTTGCATCTTCCTCTCCTTCTTCGTCCCCATCCTCATCACCTACTTCTACCCCATCTTCTGCTCCTGTTTCTTCAACTTTGTCTTTCAGGATTGCTGAAAACCCTACTGATTTAAACAATGCCCCATGGAAAGATTATACTTCCCATCCTGTGACTGTTGATTTTGAATTTAAGGATAAAAACCCGGGAGAAAAGTTTGTCTGGGTGGAATTTAAAGGTTCAGACGGCAGGACAGAAAGAAAAAATATACAGATAAAACTTTTAGGCCCGGAGCCT
The DNA here is from genome assembly GCA_016183245.1 of Candidatus Daviesbacteria bacterium. Taxonomy (GTDB): domain Bacteria; phylum Patescibacteriota; class Microgenomatia; order Daviesbacterales; family UBA10151; genus UBA10151. The sequence continues at coordinate 8,419 of JACPEY010000006.1, read as the reverse complement.
GTTATTACCGGTTGTTCGCTAATTTTTGAAGGAGACAATACAGTTCTGCATCTTCGGGGGCAAAATTTCGGACCAGAAAAAGGAGGGATAAAAAACGGTGAAATAAACCTTCAGGTTAGGGAGTGGAAAAATGACAGTATTAAAGCTGTTTGGCCCAATGCCCCGTCAGGGCAGGCTTTGCCTGTAACACTTACCAATACAGATAATCAAAAAGCAGAAGGCCAATGCAGTGCCATCTCCCAGCTTTCTTTAGGGGCTAAAGTTTTCTGCAGGGCTCCTTCTTCCCATGACACTGATAATGTGGACCTGGTACTTATTGATGAAACAGGGACGAAGTCCCGGCAAAAAGTCAAAATTGACAAAGAAGGTGTAGTCCAGGATTTGAAGCAGAAGCTGGAAAATGGCAAGAGGTATAAGTTGTCGCTAAAGGCGCCGAAGTCTATCAGAAAAAGCATGGCTTTTACAGCAGGAGAGGGCGCTATAAATATACCTAATTTTGTTTTGCCTGTTGGAGACATTTTCCCGCTTGATGGCGGTGATGGGAAGATTAATGATTTTGATCATGCAGAGTTAGTCCGTGAGTGGAATATAGCTACAGACTCAGCAAACAGAGCAGGAGATTTTAACCGGGATCTCAGGGTTAATTCCATTGATTGGGCTTGTATGAGATTTGATTTTAACCAGGAAGACGATCCTGAGCCCTCAGCGGCGCCATCTCCGTCTGTCAGTCCAAGTGCAAGTCCATCACCATAAAGTATGGTATAGACATTGGTTGTAATTTTCGCTAAACTGAAATTATGGATAATTCTAATTTACCGGTAAATAATCAGAATTTGTTAGAAAAAGCTAAAAAGATAATTTATGGACCAAGAGTTATTTTTGTCATTTTAGGCATAATATTTTTAGCAGAAATTGTATATGTTTTAAAATTTATGATCTTTTCTGCTTCTTCCCCTACTCCTTTGCCTCCATCTCCGGCACCTGCTGCTCAAATTAACACTCAGCCGAAACCTGCGGGAATTTCTATAAATGCTTCCAAGACTAATTTTAAAGTTAATGAAGTTGTGCCTGTTTCCATAATAGTGGATACCGGAGGGTATACGGTTGATGGAGTTGATTTGATACTCCGTTTTGACCCTAAAATCCTGGAGGCAACGGAAGAAGGATTAACTAAAGGCACTATTTTAGGTGAATACCCACTTAAGTCTTTGGATGCAAATAAGGGTATGGTTTATATTTCAGGGGTAAGTAATACAAAAGGGGGTTTTACCGGCATCGGGCAATTTGCCCTGATCAACTTTAAGGCAAAACTGCCCGGGAAAGCATCCCTGACTGTTGATTTTATTAAAAAGAGCGCTACCACTGATTCAAATTTGGTGGAGATGGGTACATCAAAGGATATACTGGAAAGTGTTAATAATTTAGATTTGACAGTACAATGACAAAATATATTATTCTGCTCTTTGTCTTTAGTTTCTGGCTTTTTGCTCTTCCTGTGGGAGTTTTTGCCCAGACAACCCAGACAGCTACCTTAAGTCTGGATCCTGCTACAGGCACATTTAACAGGGGTTGTAACTATTCCCTGAACGTTAATCTTGATACAGGAGGATCTCAGACTGATGGTGCTGATGCTATTTTGATTTATGATCCTTCAAGGTTTAATGTTACTTCCATAGCAAAAGGTACAATTTTTCCGGATTATCCCGGAAATACTATTGATTCGCAAAACGGCAAAGTTACTGTTTCCGGGCTTGCTTCTGTAAGCACACCTTTTTCCGGCAAAGGACTCCTGGCAACTGTCAACCTTACAGTTCAAAGCAATGCGCCTCCCGGAGCAACCCAAATAAGGTTTGACTTTGATTCTAGTAATAAAGCCAATACCCGGGATTCAAATGTGGTGGAACGGGGAACTTTGGTAGATGTTTTAAATTCTGCGGTTGATGGTAACTATACTATCGGAACCGGAGCTTGCGGAGGACAGGTTGCAGCAACGCCGGTTCCTACCAAGCCGATTGGAGCTCCGATAGCCACCCCTGCAGCAATACTGGAAACCAAAGAACCTGTTTTGCCTCCGGCTGGTTCAGAACAACTTACCTTTACCCTGGCAATTGTAGGCGTAGCCTTAACTCTTCTGGGGATTCTAGGTTTGGCAGTCCTATGACCCTTTCTGTCCTGATAACTGATTTTTTAAAATATCTTGAGCTTGAGCGTAATGCCTCCCAACTGACCATTAGAAATTATGACCATTATTTAAAAAGATTTCTGGAATTTACTCATTCGACCCATTCGACTGACGCTCAGGGTCGTACTGAGCAAGGTCGAAGTACGACAAGCTCAGGACAAGCCGGAGATATTAACCCGAAAGACATAGATTTGGGTTTAGTAAGAAAATACCGGCTTTTTTTATCAAGATGGACAGATCCGAAGACCGGAAAAAATCTTAAACGAATTACTCAAAATTATTTTATGATAGCCTTGCGGGCATTTTTAAGATATCTGGCAGGAAGAAATATTACCACACTTTCTGCCGAAAAGATTGAACTGGGGCAGGGTGATCCAAAGCCCTTGAAAGTTTTGGATGAAACTCAGCTTAAATCTTTACTTGAGGCTCCGGATTCTTCAAGTAAAGATGGTATGAGAGACAGAGCGATTCTCGAAACATTGTTTTCCACCGGCTTGCGTGTTTCAGAACTGGCAAATCTCAATTGTGATACCATTAATTTGCAAAGGCGTGAGTTTGGGATAGTTGGTAAGGGAGGCAAAGAGCGGGTGGTATTTTTGTCAGATGGGGCATGTCTCTGGATTGAGAAATATCTACAGCTCCGCAAAGATACTTTCAAACCGCTTTTTATCCGTTTTCAGGGTAAAGTTGATCCTGCAAACAGTGGAGAAAGTATGCGGCTTACTCCCCGCTCGATTGAGCGGATTGTAGAAAAATATGTTAAAGCTTTAGGTTTTTCCGTTAAAGTTACCCCGCACACCCTCCGTCACTCGTTCGCCACGGATTTATTGATTAACGGGGCAGACATACGTAGTGTTCAGGAAATGCTGGGGCATGCTAATATTTCTACCACCCAAATTTATACAAAGTTTCAACGCATACTCGGGTAATAAATAATTACTTGCCTAAATCTTTGAGGATTGTGTTCAAAATTGTTGAAATAACTGATAACACAATCGCCCCAAGGATTGCCGGAATCCAGCCATCAATTGTTAAACCTTTTACAACTGCTGAAACTATAAATAAGACCAGGGCATTAACCACAAAAGAAAAAAGCCCTAAAGTGATAAGTGTCAGCGGTGCTGTAAGAAAACTCAGTATTGGTTTAATAAAGGTATTAACCACCCCCAAAACTATGGCGGCAAGCAAAGCTGTTGTAAAGGTGGCAACGTGAAATCCCGGAACAATATAAGCTGTGGCTAAAAGCGCCACAGCATTTAATACTAACGCTATAAGAATTTGCAAAAAATATCACCTCCTCTACGGGTTTTTCCGTTAATTTAATAGTTCAATATTTTTACAAAAATGTCAAACTTTTTGTGTTAAACTAAAATAGTGAGTCCTCAACTGAAAAAGCTTATTTTTAAATCTGCTATTTTTATCTTAAGCTTGAGTTTTGCCTGGTGGGTAATTAAAGGAGGGTATCTTCATAGTATCATAGAATCAATTATGCCTTTAAGGATCGTGGCAGAAATTGTGGCTGGTATTTTATATACTTTTTTTCTGACTTCACCGATTTCTGTTGCTATGTTGATAGTTTTAGCCCGGGATAATAATCCGATTATCACAGCTATACTGGCAGGCTTTGGAGCTGTTTTAGGGGACTTTCTGATTATAAAATTTTTCAAACAAGAAGTTTCTACGGATTTGAATTTAGTTTCAAAAGAGTTACACCTGCAGAAGATTAATAAATTACTTCAGATATTCCACCTGGATTTTGTAACCCCCTTTTTAGGAGCTGTTCTTATTGCCTCCCCTTTTCCGGATGAGTTGGGACTGATGATGATGGGAGTTTCTAAATTAGGATACCGGGAGATTGCAATTTTAACTTACATACTAAATACTGCCGGAATTTTATTAATAGTTGCACCGGTTAACCTACTATCATGAAAAACGGACTTACTTCTATTCAAGCTAAAGAGGCGCTGCAGAAATACGGTTTAAATGAACTGCCGCAGAAAAAAACAACCTCTGCTTTGGAAGTTTTAGTCCGGCAGATTAAAAATCCTCTTACCTATCTTCTTTTGGCAGCAACTATTCTTTCGGCAGTTATAGGAGACAAGTTAGACAGTTTTTTAATCGGCGGAATTTTAGTTTTAAATACAGGCTTGGGTTTTTGGCAGGAATATAAAGCTTCTAAAGAACTGGAAGCGCTTAAGAAGCTGGAGGTGGCGTATGTAAGAGTTGAAAGGGACAGGAAGCAGATAGAGATTTCTTCTTCTGAGATTGTTCCGGGTGATCTGATTATCCTGGAGTCGGGCGACAGAATTCCGGCTGATGGTCAACTTTTAGAAAGCTACGGTTTACAAATTAATGAATCTGTCTTGACCGGCGAGTCTTTGCCGGTCCAAAAATCTGCTAAAAAAGATGAGAATTTAGTCTTTTTTGCTACAACAGTTACTTCAGGCAGGGGTAAATTTGTTGTTTTGCAAACAGGAACAGGGACTAAGTTTGGTTCTTTGGCTGAAAAGCTGGCTGATGTAGAGGATGAGCAAACACCTTTTGAAAAGGCTTTGGCCGGATTGGGAAGGACTTTAGGTGTTGTAGCAGTGGCTGTGGCAGCCGTAATCTTTATTTTAAGAGTTTTGCAAGGCTACGATATTTCTTCCATGCTTTTGTCAAGCATTGCTTTAATGGTAGCAGTAGTGCCGGAAGGTCTGCCGGCATTTGTCACTATCATTTTAGCTATGGGTATGCGCAGGATGTATCAGAAAAAGGCACTGGTCAGGAAGATGATTGCAGTTGAGTCATTGGGCACAGCCACTGTAATTTGTACAGATAAGACAGGGACTTTAACTAAAAACGAAATGAGAGTGCAGGAAGTCAGTATTGAGAGCGGAAAACATGATGATTTATTAAAATGTGCAGTTTTGTGTAATAGCGCCAGTTTGGTATTGAAAGAGGATGGTTTTGATGTTTTAGGAGACACTACTGAGGGAGCGCTTCTTTTGTGGGCAAAAGAAAGCAAAGATATTGAACTGATGAAATCTTCAGGGAAACTTATTGAAGAGATACCTTTCAGTTTAGAAACCAGGAAAATGACGGTTTTTTGGCAGCAGGATAAGAGGAAAATTACTTTTACTAAAGGTGCTCCTGAAGTAATAATTTCAGAATCTGATTTATCTGTACTGCAGAAACAAAAATGGGAGTCTGAGTATCAAAAAATGGCCAAAAAGGGACTTAGGGTTATGGCATTTACAAAAGATAAAGACTTTTTGGGTCTAGTCGGAATTGCGGATGAGGTGCGTCCTGAAGTCGAGCAAGCAATTAAATTGACAAGTAAAGCCGGTATTAAGGTAGTGATGGTCACGGGAGATAATGAATTGACAGCCAAAGCAGTTGGTGAAAAAATCGGTTTACTTATGCCTGGAGATGAGATAATGACCGGCAGTCAGCTCAGCCAGATGGATGAGACAGAACTTTTGCAAATAATTGGCAAGGTGAGGATTTTTGCCAGGATTACTCCTCAGGAAAAATTCAGAATTGTTAAAGCTTTTCAAAGTCTGGGGGAGGTTGTAGCTGTCACAGGTGATGGGGTAAATGATGCTTTGGCCCTAAAACAGGCAGAGGTGGGTGTTTCCATGGGCAAAATCGGTACTGATGTATCCAAAGAAGCCTCAGATATTATTTTGCTGGATGATAATTTTGCAACACTGGTAACAGCAGTTGAGCAGGGAAGGTTAATCTACAACAATATTATAAAAGTGATTAAGTTTTTGCTTACCGGAAATTTGTCGGAGATGCTTTTAATAGGAGCAGGTGCAGTTTTAGGCTTGCCTTCACCGCTTTTGCCGATTCAAATATTGTGGATTAATTTTGTGACAGATGGGCCGCCGGCTTTGGCTTTGGGTTTTGATAATGCCTCAGCGCACCTTATGCAAACATCGCCAAGGAAAAGATTAAGTTTGCTTAGCAAAGATTCTTTACGCTTTATTATTACCGGCGGAGTTGTAATAGCAGTTTTGTGCTTAGTGGCTTTTTATTTTACCTTTGAAACTTTAGGGTTACAGACATCCCGTGCTATTACCTTTACTGTTATGATTGTTCTTCAAATGTTTTTGCCCTTTATTATGAGAAGGCATCACGGGGTTTTGTCCAACAGAAAGCTTTTGGTTTCGGTCTTATTGGTGTTTTTGATACAAATTTTAATTATTGCTTACCCTCCTTTGAGGGCAATATTTTTTGAACGTTAATTTTTTTAATTGACAACTTAAATAGCCTCTTGTAGTATTAACAGATCCTGCCCCGTTTGTATGTCTGAAATAGTTTTTAATCCCCCAAAATCATCGCAAACTTCCGGCGCTGATTTGCAGTCTCAAATAGAAAATCTACAAACAACTTTAGCTTCATTAAATCAGCAGGTAATTTTTTTACAGGAAGCGTTGCAGGAGAGAGATAAAGAAATTGCCGAGCTGAAGATGAAACTGGCCGAGAAAGAAGCAGCGTCCCAGATTGCCTCTGGTAAGCTAAGAGAACGGCGGGTTGATGAGACTGTGACAATAATTGGTGCTTTGATTAATTTGTATAAGTTTGCTGTTTTGCCACACTCAAATGTAGCTGGAAAGTCAGACTCCCAGCCGGAAAGGATCATATAGTTTAAAAAGATATGAACCTTACAAATCTATTGGTGGTTTTTATTTTTACAACACTTAATGAGGCGGTTATAGAATATTTTGTGGGAAATATTGCATACCTTAAACCGTACATTCCTCTTTTGTCTCTTGCCACCGCAATACTGCTGACTTTTGCCTATCAAGCGAGTTTGTTTTTCCTTCTTTTGGGCATTGAGACAACTAATCCTTTTTGGGACCTGCTTTTTTCAGCCTTTATCATTGCCCGCTTATCTAATTACTTAAATGACTTTGTGCAAAAATTTTTGGGAAGTAAATAAAACAACTAAGATCTAATAGTTGCTGAGACTATCTATTCGAGATTTGCTTTGTTGAATGATCGTTTCTGGAGATTGACGAGCTATTATACGGCGCACTGGATAAATTACAATTCCACTAATTCCTCCTCCAATTAAACAACAAACATCTACTAGAGGTCCATTCATGCCAGCTTTTATTTGGGCTGCATGAAATTCTGAAATTCCCTCCAGGGTAACAGCTTTAAATGCTTCACGCTCTATTCCAATGCGCATAATTATTTTGATAAAAGTCTAGAATACAACATAAAGTGTTTAATTCATCTACTATGATACACTAGAGTATCATAACATCTTTCTTGAAGATTTAATACTGCTTACTTTTTTGTGATGACTGACGATCTTGGAAACTCCTAAAGCTGCTAAATTTGAAGCAGCTCGTCCCAATCCTGGCGGCTGAGAGAATAAGTTTCTTTTACCCTCGAATCTATCCTGCCTTGATTGATCAATCTTTTCCAGTTTTTGCAGTATTTTTATTAACCCATCTTCCCCGTAATTTAGCTTGTTGTTAACATGAGAGATAGTTTGAACAGTAACTCTCATATGGGTTTTGATGTCTTCATATTTATAACCTTTGGCTAACATATCGGCAATCTGTAACCTTTTTGCCAGCATCCTGACTTCAGTAGGTGTTAGTAAATCTTTTAGAAAAGAAATAGCCTCTCCCCGATTCTCAATTAAAGTAATAGCATCCCAGAACCTGTGGATAAAAATCGCCAATTTCTTCGGATCAGTAAATACAGAAAACCTAGGCATCAAATACTATGATAGACTAGTCTATCATAGTAAAACAAGTACTATGTTATACTTTTCCGATGATTGTAGATAAAGAACGCATAGAATGCATGAGTTTAATTGTAGGACAATATATTAAATTGGCAGGTGTTATTGACGAGATGTTTAAAGTTATTAGTCCGCGGGTTACCTATACAAATGCACTTTGGAGATTAGATGGTCCATTTAAAGATTCCGGTAGTTGTCGAGATATGGACAGGTATAACTCGGAGATGGGAATTACAGGTATTGCCAGAGATATGTTAATTCAGCTGCGCGAAAAATGTAATCTACAAGTGTCTGGTGTTTCGTCCGTTTCTGATTGTCCATATCACAGATGCGATGGTGGTTGTGTTTTAGAGCTTGTTTGAAAAGCCCCAATTAGGGTAATATCTAAATATGCCCAAGTCATATCCGAGCGATATGACAGACCAGGAATGGGAGATAATTTCTCCGCTAGTACCTCAGGCAAAAGAAGGTGGCAGACCCAGGTCTGT
>JACPEY010000039.1 GCA_016183245.1 Candidatus Daviesbacteria bacterium | reverse complement strand
AATACCTTGCATGTATAATCCGTTTGATGAAGCTTCTCCACTTTTCTGATCTTCATATTGGTATGGAAAATTATGCCAAATTAGACCCTGAAACAGGACTTTCCACTAGGTTGCTTGATTTTTTTTCCACTTTTGATTTTATAATTGAAAAAGCATTTGCAGAAAACGTGGATGCAGTAGTTTTTGCAGGAGATGCCTACAAAACCCGCGACCCCAACCCTACCCAGCAAAGAGGATTTGGGGAAAGGGTTGCAAAACTGGCCAAAAAGATCCCGGTAATATTAATTGTAGGAAATCACGATACCCCAAATGCCGAAGGCAAAGCCAATACTTTGGATATTTATTCTGCTTTGGAAATTACAAATGTCTGGGTGTCCCGCAAACCGGAGTTATTAAACATTCCCACTAAATCAGGCTCCTTACAAGTTATTACTCTTCCCTGGCTGCATAAAAACGACTATAAAACTGTGGCGGAAAAGTTAAAACTTTTATATGAGAAAATTAAACCTGACTCTCCTGCCATACTTGCCTCCCATGCGGAAATTGAAGGCGCCTCATTCGGTTCGGAAAAAGGTTTGGCTATTGCCAATGATGTGACGCTGCCTTTGCCTTTGTTCCAGGACAAAAGACTCTCCTATGTAGCTTTAGGGCATATCCACAAACACCAAATTTTATCTAAAGACCCGCCAGTGATTTATTCCGGCTCACCGCAAAGGATAGATTTTGGAGAGGAAAAAGAGGAAAAAGGGATTTGTCTGGTGGAAATAACACCATTGTCATTGCGAGACCACGAAGTGGCGAAGCAATCTAGCTCAGTAAAAATTTCTACCCAGATTGCTTCGTCGTCCTTCGACAAGCTCAGAACTCCTCGCAATGACACTTTTAATACCACCTCCCGCTTCATTCCTACCAATGCCAGACAATTTTTAACTATTTCCATTGATTTAAAAAGTGATGATGAAAATCCATCCCAAACAATCTTAAAAGAGATAGAAAAAAATGATGTTAAAGATAAAATTGTCAGAGTTATTATTAATATCCCCAAAGAATGTGATAAAGAAATCCAAATGGATAAAATTAAAAAAACTCTATCTTCTGCCAATTTCATAGCCGGGATTTCCCGCAATGTAGAAAGGGTGGAAAGAATAAAATTCGACGGCAATACGGAGGTAGAGTCTTTAACCCCGGTTGAGGCGTTAAAAAAATATTTTGAATTTAAAAAATACGCGCCGGAAAAACAAAAAGAGCTGGAAAAATATGCTGCAAGTTTGTTGGAGAGTTAAAAGTCAAAGGTCAAAAGTATTGTAGTTTTCTTTGAAAACTTTTTAATTTTAACTTGAAATTTTGAATTTTGAATTTTAAATTTTGAATTATTATGATACCTGTTAAATTAAGTCTGTCAAATTTCACCTCTTACGGAGCCAGTCCTCCTGAGCTGAATTTTACCAAATTTAAACTGGCAGCTATTTCCGGATACAACGGGGCCGGCAAATCTTCACTTCTGGATGCTATAACCTGGTGTGTCTGGGGAGCGTCCCGGGCCGGTGACAGCGCTGATGCTTTAGTGCATCTTGGTGCAGAAAGTATGCAGGTAGAATTTACCTTTGAACTGGAAGGCCATCTTTTTACTATCAAAAGAAGACGGATTAAAAAAGGCGGCGGCTCTACTGCTTTGGAACTTTGGTCAAACTCGCATAATCTGACCGAAGGCACTATCAAAGCCACCCAGGAAAAAATTATCAATACTTTGCATTTAACTTTTGAAACATTTACCAATTCTTCATACATAAGGCAGGGCCATGCTGATGAATTTACCACCAAAGGCCCTAGCGACAGAAAAAGAATTCTTGCAGATATTTTAGGCCTTTCCCACTATGACCACTTAGAAGAAAAAGCCAAAGAAAAAAGCAAGGAAGCTCATACTAAGTTAGAACTTTTAAGTTACCAGCTGCTGGAAATAGAAGCAGAATTATCTCAAAAAGAAGAAAGAGAAAAATCGCTTTCTTTGGCGGAGGAAGAAAGAAAAAAAGTCGAATCAGATTTAAAGGATGTAGAGATAATGATTAAAGATATAGAAGGGCAAAAACAGGAAATTGCTTCAAACATTAAGTCTTTGGAAGATAAAAAAATTCAGCTGGAAGTTATACAAAAAGAGCTTCTGGATTTAAAGTTACAAATTGATTTAAAAGAAAAAGCCAAGGAGGAGTATCAAACTATTCTAAATCAAAAGAGTGAAATTGAAAAAAATTATCAAACTTTGGAAAAGTTACAACAGGACAAAAAACTTTTGGAAAACAAAAGAAGCGAGTTAATAAAAATTAAAGATCAACTGGCCGAAGTGCAAAGAACTTTGATGTTAAGGGAAGAAAAAAGAGCTAAAACAATTAAAGAACTAGCGATAGAAATTAAAAAATTCGAAACTGAAAATGAAACCTTGCAAGATCAAATTAAACACTTAACCGAACATAAAACCACTTGCCCGACCTGCAAACAAACTATTGATGATGTAAAAAATAAAGAAATTCTGCAGGATAACAGTAAAAAAATTGAGTCAAATGAAAAAAAGATTCAGGAATTACAAAGCAAAATAGAAACCTACCAAAAAGTGGTGCTGCCTGAGAAAAAAGAAGCAGCAAGTCTGGAAAATCAAATTAAAGTATTGGAAGAAGAAACCAAAAGCTGGTTTGAAATAAGTCAAGAAATCAGCAATTTGGAAAGATACGCCAATTTTTTTATTAAATTACAACAAGCTGAAACTGCTTTAAAAGCTCACACAGAGGCAGTTTTAGATCTTCAAAAAATATATTCATCAAAACAAAAACAGATAAATCAGTCAGAAACAGAATTAAAGGGTCTTGGAATTTATGAAATTAAATTAAAAGACATCAGGGAGAAATTAACAGCCCAGGAAGAAATCAAACAGGTTTTGTCACAGAAAGCTTTGGAATTATCCGGTTTGGTAGGTGAGGCAAAACAGTTGGTTTCCCGAACCCAGCAGCTGGAAAATTTACAAAAAGAAAGAGGTGCAGAAAAAAACAAGCTGCAAAAAGAAAAAGAAGTTTTTGAAGAACTGTCTTTGGCTTTTGGTAAAAAAGGCATCCAGGCCATGATAATTGAGGGAGCCATACCGGAAATAGAAAATGAGGCAAACAGTTTATTGGAAAAATTAACAGAAGGAAGAATGAAAGTTTCCCTGCAAACTCAAAGGGAAACTAAAACCCTTCGCCCTTCGGGCTCAGGGCAAGCTAAAGAACATGGAATTGTGGAAACTTTGGATATTATTATCTCGGACGAGATGGGAGAAAGAGCTTATGAAATGTATTCAGGCGGTGAGGCATTCAGGGTTAACTTTGCAATTAGACTTGCTATCTCAAAATTGTTAACTCACAGAGCCGGGGCAAAATTACAATTTCTGGTAATTGATGAAGGCTTTGGGTCCCAGGATGCTCCGGGAAGAGCAAGACTGGTGGAAAGTATTGATGCAATAAAAGATGATTTTGAGAAAATCCTGCTTATAACCCACATTGAAGAGTTAAAAGAAGAATTTCCGGTCCGCATTGAAGTCTCCAAAAACTCCACCGGGTCCACTTTTGAAGTAGTAGGAATATAGTTAATCTTTCAAAAGGGCTGAATTAGCTTGAGCCTATAGCTTATCTAAAATACTCTGTCTAATTTGTTCCTTAGTTCTTGGCAGACGAGGAATAACCTGCTCAGCCCGAACTTTGTCAATATCTGAACCAGACCGTTTAGCTTCTTCATATATCTGATGCATTTCTTGAACTGATACACCTTTAGTTTTCTGCCCCCTAGCAGCAATATTAGCCGCAGCTTTATCTATTAGACCAAACAGATCAAAACCTTTTTGTGCTATACGCCCAACGACTATAAATTGACTGCCTGCTTCACCACCAAACCCACTAGCCTCAACTTTAACATGTATCCCTTTATCCATAACTCCTCGAGCTGCTCTTAACATTTGTGCATAGTCTTGAAAATCATTTTGCCAATTCGGGTATTTTTTAAAAGGCTCTACCCCCACAAACATTATCCAAATAGATAAATCTCTTTTTGCAAAGCTTTGATAGTCAATCGTCCTCTACGAAATTTTTCTTCGGAAGGCAGCCTTAAATGTTCTAGTCCAAACATAGCGTGGATTGTACTATTCTTTAGAATAGCAAACAAGCTATTGATTCAATGCCGTACATAGTTTCATACCATTTTTACGCCATGGCGAAATTTTGGTATATTTCCCTGCGGTGATCAGTTGCAACCATTTGGATTAACGGGAATTTGAGTTACAATTAGTATATGTCCAAGATTGTTTTTAAGATAGTTTTAGCTCTGCTCCTCTGGGCATTTTTTGCATTTGTAGTTTTAACAGTTACCTATCCGGAAAGCTTCACCCAAGCCAAAGTTGACCAGCTTGCCCTATTTTTTATACCGTTATTTTTGGCTTTAACATTAAGTTTTAATGTTATTTTTAAAAACATATTCCAGTCATCTTCTGTCAGTTTAGGTTTAATTTTTCTACTGATTTTAAAAGCTCTGGATTCTTTAAATCTTGTCACCGGGTTATTAATTCTTGTTTCTGTCGGGCTTCTTTGCAGCTATTTTAAAAAGACAAAAAGGAAAGTTGAAGGGATTAAAAACATTAGAAGAATTAGATGAATTAGAAAAAATCGTGTATAATCCAGGCATGAAAAAATTTTACATACACTGTGCAATTCCTTATGTAAATGCAAAACCGCACATAGGGCATGCACTGGAATTTATCGAAACAGATACTATTGCAAGATATCACCGATTGCTGGGTGAAGATGTCTTAATGCTTTCAGGCGGGGACGAGAATGCCTTAAAAAATGTCCAGGCTGCAGAAGCTGTTGGTGAAGATATCCAAACATTTATTGATAAAAATGCAAAATTATTTCAGGAACTTTCTGAAAAATTAGATATCCATTTTGATGTTTTCCAAAAAGGCAGCGACAAAGAGCATCATTATCCATCTGCCCAAAAACTTTGGAGCCTTTGCGAAAAATCAGGTGATATTTATAAAAAATCATATAAGGGCTTATACTGCGTTGGTTGTGAACTATTTTATTCACCGGATGAACTGGATGAAAAGGGTGAATGTTTTGAGCATCCCGGAAAAAAATTAGAAGAGATTGAAGAAGAAAATTACTTCTTTAAACTTTCTAAGTACCAGGAACAACTTATTCAAATAATTGAATCGGGAGAATATGAAATTGTTCCCGGTTTCAGAAAACACGAAATGCTTTCCTTTCTAAAATCCGGTCTTCAGGACATTAGTATATCCAGGACTAATGAGCGGGCAAAAAACTGGGGCGTTCCTGTGCCCGGAGATCCGGCGCAACGTATCTACGTCTGGTTTGATGCTTTGAATATTTATCAAAGCGGTGTAGGGTTTGGCTGGAATGATGAAAAATATAAAAAATGGTGGCCGGCTGATTTACAAGTAATTGGTAAGGGGATACTTCGTTTTCATGCAGTTTATTGGCCAGCCTTTTTATTGTCAGCCAATCTCAATCTTCCCAAAAAATTATTTGTACATGAGTATTTCACAGTCAACGGTCAAAAAATGTCAAAAACATTAGGTAATGTTTACGATCCCCTACCTTTGGTTGAAAGGTATGGGGTAGATTCGTTGCGTTATTACTGTCTTGCCAAAATTTCTCCATTTCAGGATGGAGACTTTTCTGAAGATAAGTTCAAAGAAGCATACAATGCAGATCTGGCAAATGGTTTGGGGAATTTGGTGGCAAGGGTTTCTAAACTTTGCGAGAAAAATAATATAACTTCTGAAAATAATTCAAATACTTTTGATCCGGAAGTAGAAGGACATTTGGCTGATTATAAATTTAATGAAGCTCTATCATATATCTGGTCAGAAATTGCCAAAGCTGATAAGAAAGTAAATGAAGAAAAACCTTGGGAATTAACGGGCGAAAAAGCAAAAGCAGTTTTGGAAGATTTAGTAAAAAGGATACAAAATATTGCTTTTAATCTGCGGCCGTTTTTACCCCAAACTTCAGAAAAAATCCTAAAACAATTTTCCGGAGAAATTAAGTCTCAGCAACCGCTATTTCCGAGAATTTAAAATTGTCATTCTGAACGAAGCCAAGTCTGACTTGGCGAAGTGAAGAATCTCTAGACTAGTTCTAGAATTAATCTGGAGATCCTTCCCCGCCCTCACTGCCTCCGGCTGAGAGGCGGGTCAGGATGACAGAAAAGGATAAACCAGGATATGAATTTAATTGATACTCATGCCCATCTTTATTGGAAGTCTTTTAAACAGGATTTTGATGAAGTAGTCAAAAAAGCTGTTGATGCCGGAATCTCTGTCATTATTAACGTTGGAGTTGATTTAGAAAAAAGCCAGGAAGCCCTTCGACAAGTTTACACTGAGTGTAATCGAAGTGCTCAGGGTAAACTTTCACAAAAAATATCTATATACTCTACCATCGGCATCCACCCTCACGAAGCCCTTCGACTCCCTTCGGTCGCTCAGGGTAAACCATCAGATATAGACAAATTAGAACAAATATATAAAAGTAATCCGGAAAAAGTGGTTGGTATTGGGGAATGTGGACTGGATTATTTCTTCCAAAGCAATCCGGGATTTATCCCCCCTTCTATTTCTATTGAAAAAGTAAAAGATTTACAAAAAGAACTTTTT
This sequence comes from Candidatus Daviesbacteria bacterium, assembly GCA_016183245.1. Classification (GTDB taxonomy): domain Bacteria; phylum Patescibacteriota; class Microgenomatia; order Daviesbacterales; family UBA10151; genus UBA10151. The sequence continues at coordinate 11,101 of JACPEY010000039.1, read as the reverse complement.
CAAGCTCAAATTGATTTGGCCAAAAAATTAAACTTACCTTTAATTGTCCATTGCCGTGATGACCGGTCAAAAGATCCAACAAACAGCCAGTGCTGGGATGATGCTTTAGAAATGATTGGAAATCAGCTGGCAATTTTGCATTGTTACTCTGGTCTTATCCCTACTACTAACTACATACTACCAGCTACTAATTTATATGTTTCCTTTGCAGCAAATATCACTTATCCAAAAAATGAGTACTTAAGGGAAGCTGTTAAAATTCTACCCCTTGATAGAATCTTATTGGAAACAGATTCTCCTTTTTTGGCCCCCCAATCTAAAAGGGGCCAAAGAAATGAACCTGCCTCAGTTGTTGAAATTGCCCAGTTGATAGCTGAACTAAAAGGAATTTCAGTTGAGGAAGTTGCCAAACAAACCACCCAAAATGCTAAACGGATTTTTAACATTACTTAATTGCCCCAAAGTTTCATTTATCACACGACCGTAGCATAAATGAAACATACCAATTATTCGCTCTAGCGTATTTTTGGTATATTTGATACTAAGTAAGACTGTTGATTGTTATATAAAAACGCAAATCCGTACCACCCCGTATAGTCTGTTTCCTATTACCTTCCCAATTACAAAACCATGAGCAACCTCCGCATCTTTTGGATTCTCTTTCTACTGCTTTATGAAATTCTTTAGTAAAAGGGTAATCTTCTCCTTTTAAGGAGTAATTTTGCGGTAACAATCTATCATTACAAACTCTGGCATTTCCCTGAGCATCCACAAAAATCCAATGCGCAGAAGGTCTCTTGCAGTGCCAGGCAGAATTTGAATCAGGAGAATCAACAACACTCTTTAAATAACTATTCGGCACATGAAGAAAATTCGCCATGGGTCCGCGTACTTTTGAAAGCTCTCTGATAATTTTAATAAACTCTTGTCTACCCTCTGCATCAAGAGGATGAAAATTATCAGGGGAAGCCGAACTCGGGCCATTTAAACCAATTGCAGGCACTGCCTGAAAAAAAACATTATTTAACATGCATCTTCTTCCTATGTCATACACTTTATCCAAATTATCCTGAGTCACTACTGTTCTAACTCCGCCAAAAATATGCAGGGTATTAACTAAAAAAGCTGCCAGATGAATCACTCTAGGATCAGTTTTTTGGCCCATTCCATCAAAAGAAAAATAAGCTCCAAATAGGCCTGCCTCTGCCAAATCATACCAGTAAGCATACTCATCCATTATTTTTTCCTTTTTTATACCTCCATTTGTATTTAAAGTTACCAGCATGTCCAATTCGTGACCATGCGAAATAATCTGTGTTAAATCTCCCCGGAGAGTTGGTTCTCCTCCTGTTATATCTAACCTCTGTGTGCCTATCTTTTTTAAATGACGCTGTGCATTGTATATTTCCGCTGTGGTCATTTCCTGTCCACCTATTTGATTTGCATTACAATGAGGACAACTGAAATTACACTTATCAGTTACTTTTATCGAAGCAAGTCTGGGTGAGTGACCATAGCGGGGGCGGGCCAATTTTAAAGCTAATAAAAACTCCTCACTTAAAGGCCTATACGGCCTGGCAAATTGTTCAGGATAAACATCTTCTCCAGCAGCACCTATATCTGACTCTAATCTCATGCGAGTAAATTTACTATCTATTAGCAGACAAAGTCAATTTCTAAAAATGGCAGTGTGAACGTAAAATATTTACATTAATACTACGGTCGTATGCTTAATGTCAGAATGCAGAGTTTTCTGCTAGAGATTATAACGGTAACGCTATTTGCTTTATGAGGCACAAATAGGTACACTTAACATTGCCCTGCATCCATATGCGACTTTTATTATTCTTTTTTATTGGATTTTTGTCCTTTTTTTACTTTTCCGAAGTTTTAAGCCGGGTAGTTAAAGGCATCCGCTATAGCTTTTTTGGCATTTTTCTAACCCTTCTGGGTTTTTTTATTGGCTTTTTTGGCCAATCTACCTTTACAGGAGGCGTGAGTACTTTACTGGCTCTTTTTTTAATTGGGGCAGGACTGGGCCTGATAATGCACCATTTTTTATCCCGGCGTTTTATTTTTTTCCAGAAAGCTGAAAGAGGGTTTGCCCTAAAGCATGAAAACGGTTTTGAAAGATTCTTAGAAATTATGCCGGGAGCATTAACCTGGCTGGCTTTAACTTCTCCTATATGGCTATCCTTTACTCTTCCTTATGCTGTAGCATACTTAATTTTGATTGCAGATGTTTACTGGCTGCTGACAGCTTTCAGGATTGCAATATTGATCCTCATAGGTTACAGAAAAATGAAATGGGCAGAAAGCCAAAATTGGCAAAAACTTTTACAAAAAGATTTTCCCGGAACTTGGGAAAAATATCATCATCTGATATTAATCCCTACTTACAAAGAAGCTTTATATATCCTAAAGCCGACTTTTGATGCTATCACAAGCAGTAACTATCCAAAAAATAAAATATTTATCGCAGTAGGATTTGAAGAACGTGATGACCCGCAAAAAATTAAGGAAACAGAAGAGTATCTTAAAAAAATCGAGAAAAAGATTGCCGGGGTTTTTACTACCATCCATCCCTACAACCTGCCTGGTGAAGTAGCCGGCCAGGGCTCAAATAAAAATTGGATGATCAAACATATTGTACCGGAGATTGAAAAAAGAAACATCAAAATTGAGGATGTTTTTGTTACAACTTTGGATGCTGATTTTGTGATTCATCGGGAGTTTCTTTCAGGAGCGCTGCATAAATACCTGTCTTTACCGAATCAGGAAAGGGACAAAAGAACCTTTACCGGTGTATTTTTATACCACAATAACTATTGGCAAACCCCAACACCTATGCGACTCATGGCTGCCGGTACCAGCTTTTGGCAGCTGGCTGAAATGGTAGGTTCTGATAAATACATGAACTACTCCTCAATGTCTATTTCCTTAAAAGCACTTTTAGATATTGGTGGCTGGATACCTGACAAGGTAAATGATGATAACGGTTTTTACTGGAAAGCTTATTTTCATTTCAACGGTGACTATAAAGTCGTGCCGCACTTTTTACCAATCTCCGGCGATGCAGTTCAGGACACCACTCTTTTAAAAACTTTTCAAAACCAGTATTTACAGATTAAAAGGTGGGCATACGGAGTAGAACACATCCCCTTTATAATAAGACAGTACTTTACTAAAGACATGGACTTTTGGAACAAAACCGACCGGGTGCTTTTCAAAATCTGGGGGGATTTAAAATGGGGCTTTTTGGCAATCTTTGTTACATTCGGCAGCTTGCTGATTCCGATTGTTAACCCGAATTTCCGGGCCTCAGTTCTTTCTGTAAATTTACCAATAGTTTCCTCATGGATACTAACCATAACTTTCTTGGGCCTTTTTGCCACCATCTATGTCCACGAAAAAGTAGCACCAAAAAGACCAAAGGAATGGTCTGCTTTTAAAAAATTGTGGTCATATATCCAATGGCTTTTGGTACCTCTTATCCTTATCACCATTTCCTCGCTTCCTGCAATTGATGCCCAAACTTCTTTAATGTTTGGCAGAAAATTAGAATTCCGGGTAACTAACAAGGCAAGGCTACGCGAGAAAATATAATACAAAAAATCTATGTCTAACTGGAAAAATAACTCAGACAATTCAAATGCCTTAAAAAAACAAGGCTTGCTGCCCAATAATCAATCCCACCTTTTGATAGGGCTTTTCCCCCTGGCTTTAAGCTTAGCAGTAACCCTGACCATCATTACTGTTTTAAAATTTCTGCCCTCTAAATTACCCCTTTTTTATTCCCTGCCCTGGGGCGAAGGACAACTGGCAACACATCAACAATTTTTGATCATCCCGGCAAGCATTGTTTTAATTACTCCTCTAAACCTGATTATTTCCTGGCAGCTGCATCCCTCCCAATCATTTCTTAAAAAAGTCTTGCTTGTATCATCAGCTGTGGCAAGTTTAATATTGACTATTGCACTGATTAAGATCATTTTAATGTTTATCTAATGGACCTGATATTACCAACCATAATTTCGTTTCTGGTAACCGCTATTGCCGTCCCTCCTACTATCATGTTTGCAAAAAAATTCAAGCTGCTTGATAACCCCAAAGCAAGACCGCATCCTGCCCATATTCAAAAAAGGACTGTATCAAGGGCAGGCGGATTGGCTGTTTTCTTTGGAATTGTGCTGGCAACGCTGGTCTTTACTCCTTTTGAAAAAACAACTGCAGGCATTTTGATTGGAATTTCTATCCTGCTGCTAATAGGGCTGCTCGATGATAGATATCATAATTTTTCACCCTACTTAAGGCTAATCAGCCAATTTATCGTAGCCGGGATTGTAGTCGGAAGCGGCATAGGAATTAATTTCATCACCAATCCTTTAGGCGGAATTATTCACCTTGATACCTCCCCTCAAATAATCATCCTTGCTGATTTTTTGGCTGTGGTTTGGATAGTTTGGGTTATGAACATGATGAATTGGTCAAAAGGGGTTGACGGACAAATGCCCGGGATCATTACCATTGCAGCTATTGTCCTGGGACTGCTGTCTTTGAAACTAAACCAGTCTGCAGATCCTGCCCAGATTAATCTGGCCAAACTTGCATTTATTACTGCCGGAGCCTCTTTCGGATTACTTATTTTCAATTGGCATCCGGCTAAAATTTTCCCGGGGTTTTCCGGCTCTACCATCTTAGGTCTTATGATCGCAGTTTTGGCAATTCTTTCCGGAGGAAAACTGGCAACAGCCGGGTTAGTGCTTTTAATTCCTGCCACAGATTTTGCATACACATTTTTGCGAAGAATTTTACAAGGCAAATCACCAGTCTGGGGAGACCGCGGGCATTTACACCATAAACTACTCGAAATTGGATTTTCTCACGAGCAAATAGCCTTGTTTTACATTTTAGGAAGTGTTATTCTGGGTGCAACTGCTTTAAGTCTGTCATCTTATGGCAAGTTGTTTGCAGCAGCACTTATTGGCATAATTATTTTAGGAGGTATTTTATGGTTAAACTTTTTTGGGCAATACTCAAAGCGTCGCGCCCAAGACAATGGATAAAAAACTTTGCTCTATTTGCCGCTTTAATTTTCTCCGGGACCTTACTTGATCGGACAAATCAGGTTAAAACTCTTGAAGCTTTTGTGCTTTTTTGTGTTTTTTCTTCCGCTACTTATTTATTAAATGATATCTTTGATATAGAACGCGACAAGCTTCATCCGTTTAAAAGAAAGCGGCCCATCGCCTCAGGGCTTGTTCCCATACCTTTGGCAATAGCCCTATCACTCGGCTCGATCGCAATTTCCCTGCCTTTGGCCTACAAACTTTCTCCTAATTTTTTCTTTGCTTCACTTGCCTATCTTATCATGCAGCTTTTTTATTCGGCTTATTTAAAACAAATCATTTTAATCGATGTTTTGGTGATTGCGGCCGGATTTGTCTTAAGAGTATACGCCGGAGTCTGGGCCATAGATGCTCACTTAAATGTCTGGTTTTTGCTTTCCGTCACCAGTTTTGCACTTTTCCTGGCAATCGGGAAAAGGAGGTCCGAAAGAACCCTTATGGGTTCCAGCGACTTCCGTCACAGAGAAACCCTGCTGCACTATCCGGAAAATTTGTTGGATAGTTTAACTTCTATGTTTGCCAATTCCACCTGGTTAACTTATGCTTTTTTTGCTTTTTTGCAGCCGCCAATTCAAGCAGGGTCTGTTATATCAAAATTTTTTGGCGGTTTTGAAATTCCTTTTTCCGAAGCTAAGTATTTAATGGCTACAGTACCGGTTGTAATTTATGCCGTAATGAGGTATCTGTATATCATTTATGAAAAGAAGGAGGGTGAATCCCCGGAACGCGTGCTTTTAACTGATACCCCCTTGCTATCTGCAGTTTTAATCTGGTTGATTATGGTACTGGGAATCATCTACTATCTGGGAGCATAAATTAAATATGGAGAAGCAGGCTTCTGAAAAGCTAAATAATTTCTTCTCCGGATTCAAAAAAATATCCTTTAAAAAAGGCGAGACAATACTCCGGCCGAATGATGAACCTAATGGTGTTTTTTATCTGATAGAAGGCTACGCCAGGCTTTACTCTATCTCCAAAAATGCCCAGGAGCTAACTTTGATTATTTTCAAAGCTAAAGATATTTTTCCTCTAAGATGGACTCTGACAGGAATACCCAATCTCTACTTCCTGGAAGCTATAACTCCAGTAAAACTATACCGGGCACCGCGGAGGGACTTTTTAAAGTTTATAAAAAGCAATAATGATATCCTGTTTGAAATAAGCAACCGCATCCTGATCAGATTCAATGGACTCTTAAAAAGAATGGAATATGCTATGTTTGGAAATGCCCACAGCAAGGTAGCCTCAATACTCCTTGTCTGTGCTGAAAGATTTGGTAAAAGGGGCAAAAACCATGCTACCATCATTACTGTTCCCCTAACCCATCAGGATATTGCCAAACTTATTGGTATGGCCAGGGAAACTGTCAGCATTGAGATGAAAAAATTACAGGAGATGAATCTTATCAGCTACAGGGGAAAGAATTTGGTAATAAAGGATATTGGAAGACTTATGAAAGAATCAGTCCTCGGACCACTTGATTAAGGGCTTTTCTTTTCTACATATACGGAAGAAACAAATCCTTCTGTGCCGCTTGGTATCCGCACCCGATCCCACGATCCCAGTTCTTCCAAAAGCACCAACTTGTCTCCTGGTTTAACTTGATCAATCTCTTTTCCGTTTAGATTTGGCTTATCACGTACACGCAAAAATCCGGTCGGCGTGTTTTTGACTAAAACTTCCGGCGTTTGGGTGATCACCGGTGCCACTGTAGTCGTCAAATCTGCTTCAGACAATGCCAAATCTACCGAGACAGTCAGGTTAAAATTACTCGGCAAATCTGCCCTGATGCTCCTTTTTAGATAATTTGCGTGACTTACTAATATTGTATGCTCTCCCGGATTTATATCTACAGTAAGGGGGGTTTTACCATAAGATTTTCCGTCGATTTCTACATCAGCCTCTGTGGGACTGGAAACAATTGTGAAACCCTTTCCTTTTTCCAGATTTAAAATTTCTCCGGAAGAGGAAGCAGAATCTGTTGCTAAATCGCGGTTTACCACTCCAAAAGTCCCCGGCGTAAGTTTAACTTTACCCTGCCACAAGGCTTTATCTTTTTCAATTTTGACATTATAAGTACCTACTGATAAATCCTTATTCTCATAAGGTGTTTTGCCTACCTGCTGATCATTTAGATAAACTGTAGCATCAGCGGGCACAGATAAAACAGAAATGCCGCTGGTTGGTTTAATGCCTAAAAAAAGCTCTGCCGCCTGATCAGAAAAACGCAACACCAAAGCAGCCAAACTGATAAGTATCAAAAACCATACAATAGCTTTTTTCATAACAGATGCTTAAGTAAGACATATTATACTAAATTAAATTATTTTGAGAGACTGGGAAAAAATATTTTAAATCCTTGAAGCCTTCTTTCTGTTTCCAAAATAAACTTATCTGCTCTTGCAGCATCCATCTCAGGCGTTAATGTAACTGCTCCTCTTTCTAAATTCACATGGCAAAATCTGAACGTTTCACCACTCTGCTCAATCCTTCCCCGTTTAATAACATCTACCATAATTGCATCCGCTTCATCAGTATTTAAGCCTCTGCCGGGATTTTGAACACCCTTATCTTTTCTGATATTGAACTGACTGGCAACTATGAGATCTAAAGTGCCGCCTGTTGCTCCCGGGTCTAAAATTACACTTACCAGCCTATTCTTTCCGGTAGCAGTTTGTCCCAAAAATTCTAGCGGTGGCATACCAACAATTTGCGCCCGGCCTCCGGTAATAATAGCTATTCTATTAGGAGGAAAGAGCTCTGTAATTCTAAAATCAGCACCAGGAGTCATGCCTGGAAGAGGAGCAGGATAATCGATTCTTATCCAACCCCACTCAAGAGGCTTGGAAGGATCAAAAAATGAACCGGTTTGTGCTGCTTGTATATCTGTGGTATTAGCAGAAACTGCAGCTCCCAAAGCTCCTATACCTATCAAAGTCCCCGCATACTGCAATAACTGTCCTCTGCTGAGCCTTCTTTCTGTTATGCTACTCATAAGTAAATTTAATCATTTATTATAGAAGTAAGCCTGTAAGAATTACACAATATTTATGCAAGAAAAAAGTAAGACCCATTTTTTGCATAAAGTGCTATTTTTTGACATTTGATCTTTAAAATGTTATTATGCGCCTTTGTTTAAGTAATTAAAGTTTGCTTTGAAAAGACAAAGCAAAAACCTTCTGCCTAAGGCAATTTTTGACAGGGAAGCCCTAATTCAAAAGTTGTCTAAAATCAAGCTAAGGTTCCCATTGGGGTTTAAACGGCTTGCACTCATCTTTCTTGTTTTCTTTGCCTTGTCCGGATATTATCCCGCTCTGGCAATTCCTCCTGTTAAACGCTCTACAGTCAAAGCTGCTTCTGAACAAAAAGGAGAAGTAATTGCAAAATCTTTTTCCAAACCCTTAATACTGCCTCACCCGGGTTACTTATCAACCAGATTCTCCAGCTATCATCCCGGCATAGACATTGCCACAGGCTTCGGAATGCCTATTCATCCTGTCACTTCCGGAGAAGTAACAGAGACAGGAAGAGACATATTTGGTCTGGGAAATTTTGTGGTGGTTACTCATGAAAACGGTTTTAGTTCAAAATATGCCCACATGGGAAAAATTTATGTAAAAGTTGGCGATACAGTCACTTCAGAAAACACTTTGGGAGAAGTAGGACTGACAGGCAGGACTTCCGGCCCCCACACACATGTAGAAATTACGCTGGATGGAAAGTATGTTAATCCGCAGGCCTTGCTTCCGGAAATTCCTGATATGCCCAGCCCGACAATACCACTTAAGAAATAACTTCCCCTTCCACTTCAGTCAAATTCACTCCTCTTAGACCAAACTGCTCTCTTTCCCGGTTTATCAATCTTTCCAGCAGATTTTTAAGTTCCAAAGGATAATCTACAAACTCCAGCATTATCTCTCCTTTATTTAAACCGGCAGTATTGACAATAATTGTGCCATGATGCAAAAACAATCTGTCTACCATGGATTGATCAACCTCAAGGTGAGTAATTTTATCAAAAAGCGCAGCTGTAAGCTTTACGGAAAATAATCCCTTTTTAATAATCACCCGCCTGGTAGTAAGTAAGTACCGGTTAGCATGATAAACATGCATTACCCTAACCACTGCCGACAAAATCATTAGGACCATTCCTATAATAAGTGCCAAAATCTTATCCATACCCAAAGCCCAGCCTAACCCTAAACTCAAACCCAAAAAAAGCATCCCGGGAAAAAGTAAATAAATTATAAATTTAGATCTTGTGTAAGCTTTAGACAAACCGGTTACTAAAACCAGCTCTTCATCTTCCGAGAGGTATTTTTTAAAATTACGCTTTTGTTTTTCTGTAGGAGATTCCCGATAATGAAACTTGGCCATTAAAAGTATTGTAACATCAATTATGTCTTTTTAATGACTCTTAAGTTTATAAGCAGGTCACGGAGTGCTCCGAAGTCAAAAACATTAACTAAACCATCATCATTCATATCTATCCCCCCTCTAATTGTTTTCTTGCTCTCAGCATATACTTTCCAGTCAGTATGCAACACTGACATATCAATCAGGTTCACTTTGCCATCTTTATTCCCGTCACCTTTTGGTCTCGGCACAGGCGTGGGAGAAACTAGTGGACACCAATCCCCTTCTGAAGGAGGCGTTAATAAACAAGGAGGGGTAGCATCTAAACAAGCAGGTCTGGGAATACAAGTCGGGGCAGGAGTAGAAGTAGATCCTTTGGCTTCAATAACAGCATTATCAAAATCAGCAATATATTTCCACCAATTCTTTAAATTACCATTATCTGTAATGCCCTCTTTTTTTGGCAAGTGTCTCATCAACCACTCACTACGGCCTACCCCGGAACAACCCCAAGCTTCACAGTTCTCATTCTTAACAATCGGGTCAGTAAAAGGATAACTGTCAAAACTGGAACATATATTCGGGACAACTGTGGAGTTGGCATCGTCGTAATCCCGCAAGCTGTTTGGTAAAAAATGTGCTCTGCCGCAACCGGCAACCTTATTTATGCTTGTTGCAGTGATCTCTTTATTAATACAGGTAAACTTATCGAAATCACTATTGCCGTTACATCCTTCCCAATAACCTCTGCCAACCGTTAATATCAATGCACTTTCAATTCTATGAGTGTAAGACTCCAGAGCTTCTGCTAATCCTCTTTCATAACTAAAACCCATGGCAAAAACAGTTTTGCCGTTACAATTGGGAATGTTTTTCTTTCTTCCCTGATAAACCCAATAGTCAGAAGGCGTATTATATGGAACTTGATCACCAGGTATCTTAAAAGCAAATTCATCAAACCCGACATAAGGAAATCCTATTAAAAACACTTCATCAATTTGTCCGGAAGAAACTTTACTGCAGATATCTGTATCTGACCAAAGTTGTGCATAATCCAGTGAATTGACCAGTGGAGCACAATCAATACCCTTGTTACTGCTTTTCATACAAGTATTATATCGATCTTCACTGCCTCGAACACCGCCCATTTGTACAGGCCAGTCATTAATCTCTTTTGTCTCAACTATTTGATAATTTAGAAAACCTCCGCTTGATTTTTGTATTGAAGAAGTAATTTGGGAAATTATATTCTGAGGATCATTCCAACCCCAGGCAGTATGAAGTTTTTGACCGCTTCTTAAAAGCGGATCATAAATTACCAGTAACACTTTTTTATTAAGACTGATGCTGGGTATAGGTGTTGGTGAAGGTTTAACTCTAATAGCTACATCATATCCTCTTTTAATGGTTAAAATATTAATATTATTTAAATTACTTAGTATTTCTGATTCATTGGTAAAAGAGATTGTGCCAGTGCCTAATGATTTGGCTGAAAAGACAATGGTAGCCATTAAAGCACTTTCTCCTCCAACTGAAGTTTTATATCCGGGATCCGGTACTCCTCCTACCAAAGAGATCTCTCCTGTAGTATTATCATAAAAATCTTCCACCCACTT
>JACPEY010000040.1 GCA_016183245.1 Candidatus Daviesbacteria bacterium | reverse complement strand
ACCACTGCAAAGCGCGGCACTTGGGGGTTTCTCTCGATAGTTACAGCCCCAACAGTTACCATTGGCAAACCTGTTACAGCTTCACTGTATTCAGAGAAAAAATGGGCATCTCCTGCAAAAACCTTTTTTACTCCGGCACTTTTTAATTGAAACATTAAATCCCTGGCTTGTTGTTTTAACCCTTTTTCCAGCTTTCCCATAATATGGTCAGAAGACGGGTGGTATAGCGGCTCATGGACAAAAACAAATATGCCTTTGGCTGATTCCTCTTTTGCTTTCAGCAGCTCGCGTTCAATCCAGTTTGATTGCCCGCCCTCAATCCCTTTATAATCATCACTGTTGTCCAAAAGCAAAAATTTAAAGTTTTCAACTGTAAAAGTTTGATAGGACGGGCCGAAAACTTCCTCAAAACAGGCAACCGGCGCCAGTTTTCTATTCCGGCAATCCCAAAGGTCATGGTCGCCCGGTATTAAAAAATACCGCAAAGATGAAGAGTCAAATTCCTTTTTGGCATTTTTAAGCTCCTCTACAGTCCCAACTTCTGTATAATCCCCCAAACCAATGATAAATTTTAAATCAGGATACTTTTCCTTTGCCTGATTTATAGCTTTTCCTAAATCATTATTATCACTGTGCGAATCTGCTATCAGTAAAAACTTAAACACCAAATTTGCACCGGATCCGTCTTTGACAGGATTCTCTTTGCCGGCATCAGGGTTAGTTTCTTTTTTGGAGTCTCCTGAAGTTATTTCTTTAACATTTTGCTGACCCAACACTTTTTGACTGATCTGGTCTGATAAACTCTTCGCCTCTTGCGGTATTTTACCTGCCAGAAGTTCCCCAAACACTGCTTGTGGATCAAGTTTTAAAGGATCTAAACCGGAAAAGTGTTTGTAGGCAGAATATATTCCTCCTATTAAAGCAACAAACATCACCATACTCAAAACCAATCTAAATATAACAATCACTATATTAGTATGTCGTCTACCTTGATGGTGTTTTCTTCCGAACATATTGCTACCCGGCTTTTCTTTTGCTAAAGTAATTCTGAATGAAATTTTCTTTTGAACCCAGCAAAGCCCAAATAAAAGTATTCTCTGCACTTTGTTCCAATTTAGTAGCCGGCTGGATAGCAGCAATGCTTGTTACCCGGGATCCTTTAGTGTTGACATTCAATGTAGTCGCTGCTATACTGTTTTGGCAGTTAGCTGTTAAAGCAGAAAGTTTAGCGGAGGAAGCATGATTGATCTTACACCACAAATTACTCAAGCTCAAATTGCCGCTTTCCTGGGCATAATTGCCCTTGCTGTTGTCTGGTATGTCTTTGGTAAAAAACCAACCCGTTCCTCTAGAAAACATTAATTTACATCCTTTCAGGACTTTCTATTCCCAATAGATAAAGGCCTTTTTTCAAAACTTTACAAACTTCCTCCGATAATTTAAGTCTGAATTCCTCTTTTTCTGAACCAATAATCCTGCAGCCTTGATAAAAAAGGTTATAAACTCTGGCCAGATCCACTAAATATGAAGCTAAAAGATTGGGGTGCAAAGCATCAGCAGCCTGCTTTACAGTTTCCTGAAAATACATCAGCTGCCTGAGGATTGCCCTTTCGCTGCCATCAAGCTCCATCCCTTCCGAAATTCCTGAGACTCCGGAACCCTGATCCTTTGATTTTTTCAAAACAGATTGAATCCTGGCATATGTATACTGAATATACGGCCCGCTGTCGCCTTCCAAAGATACTGACTCCTCAAGATCAAACACCATGTTTGGCCGCGGGGAAAACTTAAGGTAAGAAAACTTAATCGCGCCCCAAGCCACCATATCAACAATATCCTGGTGTATATGGATCCTGCTTTGTTTGGTAACTTCCCTGACTTTTTCGCAGGTCACATGATACAAATCATCAACTGTTATCACATTGCCTGTCCGGGACGACATTTTACCTTCTTTTAAATCAACAACCCCATAAGACAGATGGTATTTCCTGCCTGCCAGATACGGAAAAGTCAATTCAATTGCTTTGAAAACCACCTTAAAATAACCCTCCTGTTCGCTTGCCACCACATGGATTGCTTTATCATAGTTAAAAACGTCATATTCCAGCTCTGAAAGCCCCATCTCTTTACCCTCATAAGTCGGGTTGCCAGCAGAAGTTATAAAAACTCTGGTATGCAGGCCGTATTTTTCTCCCGGAAAAATAACTGCCCCTTTGTTTTCTTCAAACACCTTGCCTAGATTTTCTGCGACTATTTGTTTGCCCCGTTCGAAAACTTCGCTTTCAAAAAAACACCGGTCATATTTAATACCTAAAAGCTGGTAAATAGGCTCAAAGTATTCCAGACTCCAGGATCTGGCAATTTCATAGATTTCCCTGATCTCAGGATTTTTTTGGTAAAGCCCAGCGTTAATTTGATCTATTTCCTTTTTGAAAACAGGATCTTCTTCGTAAGATTTATTACCTTCCGCATAAGCTTGACCTAAAAATTTGGCTTTCTCTTCTAAATTTAGCTCCTT